>NZ_JBGLYH010000055.1:0-24689 GCF_041414475.1 Pseudodesulfovibrio karagichevae | reverse complement strand
AGGGGAGAGGGAACCCCTTTGAAAAGGGCTTTCCTCTCCCCTTCCCCCGGACCCCCATCCCCTCTCCTTTCCTAAACTTTTTGGATGCACATGCGCGCGGGCGGAGGGGCGAAACAAAGTCCTGCCTCAATTATTGCGCATGGCTGGATGAGACGATGTGGTAAGAAGGAAACACAGATCATCGCAGCCGCATGCGTCCGCGAAGCGAACCAAAAAGTTCTGGAGATTCTTAAGAACCTCTTTCAAGAGGTTCTTAAGCCGTCGGAGACGCCCCGCCGGCGAGGCGTCCCACAGGCCACAAAAAAGCCCGCCTGGCGGCGGGCTTTTTTGTGGCCTTGCGAGTACTGAAACCTAAGCCACGGCGGTAGCGGGCTGGAGCTGCTCGCGCGCGGGAGATTCCTTGACGGCGGGAGCGCCTTGGACGGTCTCCTTGAGATAGAGGTCCCGGTTCTCGTCCAGATGGCGAAGGAAGGCGTTGTTCAGGGCATGTCCCGAGGCGAAGACCTCGAAGTGCCCCTGGAGACGCGCGCCGAAGGTGGCGATGTCGCCGACGAAGTCGAGCATCTTGTGACGCACGAACTCGTCCTCGAAACGCAGCCCTTCGGCATTGAGGATGTTGTACTCATCCAGGACGACCGCATTGTCCAGGGAACCGCCCAGGGCCAGGCCATTGGCGTGCAGATAATCGACTTCCTTGAGAAAACCGAAGGTGCGGGCCTTGGCGAGATGCTGGGTGAAATTCTCGGGGGTGATTTCCATGGACATGTGCTGGCGGCCGATGAGCGGATGGGCGAACTCGATGGTGTAGTCCACGCGAAGGCCGTCGTACGGGCGGGCCTTGATGTACTTGCCGTCCTGCTCGAATTCCACGGCCTTCTTGAAGGTCAGGACCTTGCGGGGCTTGTTCAGGGTCCGGACGCCCGCCTGCTTGAGCAGGTAGACGAAGGAGGCGGCGCTGCCGTCCATGATGGGCACTTCCCTGCCCGTGACTTCGATGTGGATGTTGTCGATGCCCATGCCGTTGATGGAGGCGAGCAGGTGTTCGACGGTGGCCACGGTCTCGCGGCCGTCCCCCAGCACCGTTGCCAGGCTGGTCTCGACGACCAGGGACGGGGCGGGAGTGAGGAAGGTGGACCCGGTTCCGTCGCGTAGCGAAAACAGGATGCCGGTGTCCTCCGCTGCGGGCCGAAGGACCAGATCCACCTGCTTGCCGCTGTGGAGTCCGATTCCGGTGCAACGTACTGATCTATGTATGGTTGTCTGAGACATTATTCCTCCGGTTGATTAACCAGTCACTAAATAGCAAGAACAATGCCATGGACAAAAATTCTCTTAACCATCTGTTTTCCATGAACATTAACTGTCACACCCTGCTAAAACACGTGTTGCATTCCAGCAACTCTTTGTTTTTTTACAACAAGGATGGACGGGAGGTGTTGCATTTCTACGATTATTTTTTTCGCACCGACAGCACGCGATCGTACCCGGCGAGGTCCTTTTGAACCCCAACCTCTTCGAATAGTGCGTATTTATCAAGAATGATACTTGTTATCATTTTTGCCTGATCGTAACCAATCTCCATGAAGAACCGGCCTCCGGGCTTGAGCATGGCGGCCACGCCGGGGAGCATGGCCCGGATGTGGGCGAGGCCTTCCGGACCGCTGACCAGCGCGCCGGTCGGTTCGAATCCGGTGACCTCGTGGCTGGCGGCGGCGAACTCGGGTTCGCTGACGTAGGGAGGGTTGGAGACCACAAGGTCGAATGCCCCGTCCAAGGTCTCCCGAGTGAAATCCGCCTGGATAAAATCAAGCCTGTCCGCCACGTTATGGGCACGCGCGTTGCTCTTGGCCACGTCCAGGGCCTCGGGGCTGATGTCCACGGCCACGCCGCAGGCCTTGGGAAAGAGCACGGCGATGGTCACGGCCAGGATGCCGGACCCGGTGCCGAGATCGGCGAAACGGAAGGCCCGGTCCGTGGAAAAGGCAGCCTCCACCGCTTCCACGATGTGTTCGGTCTCTGGGCGTGGGATGAGCACAGCGGGCGAGACCGCGAAGTCAAGCCCGTAGAATTCCCTGGAACCCAGGATGTAGGCCACGGGTTCGCCCGCCTCGCGGCGCGTGACGAGGGCGTTTAGGGCGGCGTATTCGTCATCGGTGAGGCCCCTGCCCCGATCGAGGTACAGGGCCGGACGCGAGCAGCCCAACGCGTGGGCGGCCAGGAGCTCCGCGCTCAGACGAGGCGAATCCACGCCCAAAAGGCGGGACTCGCACTCCTTGAGCACGTCCTGAATATTGCGGGACACCGGGGCTCCTCGGCGGGAAGGGCTAGTCGCCCTGCCGCTTGAGCGCTTCGGACTGGAAATGGCTGATCAACGCTTCGGTCAGTTCCTGCAGTTCGCCCTCCATGATCTGGGGGAGCTTGTGCAGGGTCAGGTTGATGCGGTGATCGGACACGCGGCCCTGGGGATAGTTGTAGGTGCGGATGCGTTCGGACCGGTCGCCGGTGCCCACCTGGCTGCGCCGGGCGGCCTCTTCCTCGGCCTTGGCCTTGTCCTGCTCCATCTGCAGCAGACGGGAGCGCAGGACCTTCAACGCCTTGGCCTTGTTCTTGTGCTGGGACTTCTCGTCCTGGCAGATGACCACCAGACCGGAGGGGATGTGGGTCACGCGGATGGCCGAGTCCGTGGTGTTGACCGACTGGCCGCCGGGCCCGGAGGACCGGAACACGTCCACGCGCAGGTCTTCGGGGCGGATGTCCACGTCCACCTCTTCGGCCTCGGGCATGATGGCCACGGTCACGGCGGAAGTGTGGATGCGGCCCTGGGACTCGGTGGCCGGGACGCGCTGCACCCGGTGGGTGCCGGACTCGTACTTGAGCTTGCTGTAGACCTTGTCGCCAGAGATGGAGGCGATGACTTCTTTGTAGCCGCCGGAACCGGTGTGGTTGGAGCTCATCTCCTCGACCTTCCAGTGGTTTATCTCGGCGTAACGGGTGTACATGCGGTAGAGGTCGGCCGCAAAAAGGGCCGCCTCGTCGCCGCCGGTGCCGGCGCGGATCTCCAGGATGATGTTCTTCTCGTCCATGGGATCCTTGGGCAGCAGCAGGACCTTGAGCTCGTCCTCAAGTTCGGGAAGCTGCTCCTCGATCGCGTCAATCTCGGCCTTGGCCATTTCGCGGATGTCCAGATCGGAGTCGTTCATCATCTCGCGGTTGTCGTCGAGCTCCTGCGCAAGGACCTTGTACTTGCGGAAGACCTCGACCACTTCGCCCAGGTCGGCGTGGGCCTTGGAGACCTTCTTGTACCGTTCCTGGTCGTTGAAAATATCGGGCTGTGCAAGCTCCTGCTCCAACTCAACGTATTTCTCTTCTATCTCTTCAAGCTTGCCAAACATGATCAGCACTCCTCGGCGTTGACAGCGCACCGCAGGGCGGCGATGGCCACCTCAAGCTGGCTGTCGTCAGGTTCCTTGGTGGTCAGCATCTGCATCATCAACCCGGGCCAGCACATCAGCTTACACAGACCGTTCTTGCTGTACTTCCCGGCGAACTTGATCATCTCGTAGGCTATGCAACTCACAGGAATCATGAGAAAAAGTTTCATGCCGACGATATACAGATGTTTGACGATGAAATGCTCCGGCGAATAGAACGTCAGCAGCCAGGGCACCAGCACGGCGTAAAGCATGATGGACACCGCCAGGACGAACAGCAGAAAGGCGGTGCCGCAGCGCGGGTGCAGACGGCTGTAGAAGCGGCTCGAGGCCGGGGAGAGCTCCTTGCCCTCCTCCCAGGTCCAGATGACCTTGTGCTCGGCCCCGTGGTACTGAAAGACCCGGCGGATATCCGGGATGTAGGAAATGGCAAGGATGTAGCCGACGAAGACGATCATCTTGATCAGGCCGTCCCAGGCGTGGAAGCTCAAGGAGTCCACATCGCCGCCCAGGCCGAGCAGTTCCATGCCCACGGACAGGAAATGCGGCAGGACCACGAACAGACCGAGGGCCGCGCCGAGCGCCAGCACCATGGTCAGGATCAGGTGCCAGGTGGTCAGCTCGCCGCCGTCCTCCTCGTCGCCCTCTGCGGCCTGCATGGCGGAATAATTCAGGGCCTTGATGCCGTTGACCATGGTTTCCATGAGCACCGGAAAGCCGCGCAGGAAGGGCTTCTTGAGCAAGGGATGCCTGACCAGGGTGAACCACGGCCGGACATCGGTGACGATCTCGCCGTCCGCCTTGCGGATAGCGATGGCGAGTTTGTCCTTGGCGCGCATCATGACGCCTTCGATCACCGCCTGACCGCCCACTGCCTGGGGTGCGGCCATCGTCAAAATTCCTTGCAGTTTCAAACGGATACCCTCCGGTAAAGGAAACGCTCCAAGGGCGGCCCGCGCCATGTCCCGCATGGCTGGAGAATCGTGGATTCCCCGCCGATTGTAAAGCGCCGGATAAAACAATATGCCTCCGAAGGGTACAAGACCCCACCGAAGGCATATGGTCTCGGCTTGCGCCGAAAAAACTGAGCTACTTGGACTTGGCGGCCAGGCTGCTCAGATCGCCGTACTTCTTGCGGAAGCGGTCGATGCGGCCCGCGGTGTCCACGAAGCGCTGCTTACCGGTGTAGAAGGGATGGCAGTTGGAGCAGATTTCCACTTCGAACTCCTCACCCTTGGTGGTCAGCAGCTCGGCCTCGTAGCCGCAGTGGCAGCGAACTTTGGCCTTGTAAGTCTTGGGATGAATATCGTTTTTCATGACTATCTCCTGTCATTCTTTTTACGTGGAACTCGGTCTTATACGCACTGGCCCACCGCTTGGCAAGGGAAATTTTCCAGAATTCTCCGGGGGCTCGCCCCACCCTCCTGCCGGGCCGCACGGGCGCAAAAAAGGCGGGGGCCGAAGCTCCCGCCTTTGTCAGTCGAGTTCGGTCGAGAACTAGACGCAGCCGGTGGGCTTGGGCAGGCCGGCCATCTTACAGGCGCCTTTACCAGGTCCGGACGGGAACAGTTCGTAGATCTGCTTCAGCTTGAAGCCGGTGACCTTGGAGAGGATGCGCACCATGGGAGCGATGCCGTTCTTCTTGTAGTAATCCTGCAGGAAGTCGATGACTTTCTGATGGTCCTCGGAGATCTCCTTGATACCCTCGGATTCCTTCACGTATTCGACCCAAACAGGGGTCCAATCCTCAAATTTCTGCAGGAAGCCGTCTTCGTCAACTTCGAAAGAAGAGCCCTGGAATTCAACAACAGCCATTGTATCCTCCTAAGTGGATGTTTGTCTTGCTGTAGCCCCGGGAAACTCCCGGAGCGACCTTATCCAAATAAACAGCGATCCGCTGCTTAGCTGCAAATGAAAGATGCGGCTTAAAACCGTGGAGGGACATTACGTCGCCTCCCCAACCTTGTCAAGTACTCGGCACATTTCAATACGACAAAAAGAATCCCCAGACAATGCCTATAACAAACTAGGATTCCTCAAGTTCACGCAAATGCTCACGGGCATAATCCAAGGTGGGGTCCATGTCGAGGGCCGCCTTGAGATAATCCTCGGCCTCCTGGCGGTTGCCCATGAACTTGTGGCACAGGCCGAGGTTGGCCAGATCATGGGGCGAGCCGCTGTCGATGTCCAGAGACGCCTGGAAGTTCCCGGCCGCCTCGGCGTAGCGCCCAGCCTTGAAATGGGCCACGCCGCGCAGATTGAAGAACTCCCGGCATTCGTCGTCGAGCTCCACGGCCCGGTCGAGCAGGACCAGGGCGTCCTCCCACTCCTCCATCTGGGACAGGGCGTAGGCCTGATAGAAGACCGCCAGGCCGCGCTCGGCGTCGGCGGGCTGCAGGTCCACGGACTCCTCGAACTGGGCCGCCGCGTACAGCGGGTCGCCCATGCGCAAGGCGAGCAGCCCCCTGAAGAACGGCAGGAAGTAGGCGCCGGGATAGACCTCCTCGAGCACCTCCAGCCCTTCCAGGGCCTCGTCGAAATCTACGTCCTCGGCCAGGATGCGGCCCGCGAACAGGCCGATGGACCGGTGCGGGGTGCGCTCCCGGAAGTCGAATCCGGGCACGAAGTTGTAGTTGGCCGTGACCATCAGGTCCGGGTGCCGGGTGTCCACCGCGTACAGGGTGTCGCCCTTCTCGGACAATCCCCGGGCCAGGGCCATCAGTTCATTATAGATGTCCTCGTCTTCCACCGTGGGCAGGGAATCCAGGGAAACCACCTCGCCCTCTTTAAGCCACTCGATCTGGTCGAGTTCGGTGAACTTGGGCAGGCCCGAGGCCTCGTACACCCGACTGGTCTCGAAATCGCCTGCCAGCTGGGCCACCTCGGTCACGGCGCGGATGGCCGCCTTGACCGGCGAGGCAGCGGTTCCGGCGGTGAAGACGATCTCGCTCAGGGCCGGGAAGGTCTTGCGGTCCCAGGCCACGGCCGCCACCGTGGGCACCGGGTAACCCAGCGAGAAATCCTTGAGGATGATGTTCACGCCGTTGCGCTCGAAGCAGTCCAGCAGACGGCGCAGGACCGGATTGTCGCAGGAGGCCGGGTCGATGGTCGGGGCGACCCGCCGGGAGCGGTCGATGACCGCGCAGACGTGCCGCTCCACCAGTTCGCACGCCCCCTGAGCGATGGACTCCTCGAAGGTGTTTCCGGCGGACGATCCGTTGAATTCGTTGAGTTTCTTGAACCAGTCCAGGGGCACGTACTCGGTCCGGCCGGTGTGCACATTGAGCGCCGGGTGGAACTTCCAACGGATGAGGTCCATGAGCCGGACGGCCTTGTCCGGGTCGATCTCCTCGCCCACCGAACGGATGACCTGGCCGATGTCCATGACCTGGCCCGGCCACTTTGCCTGTGCCTCGGACCAGGTCAGTTCCGTGAAATTATCGGGATCGGCCCAGAAGCTGAAATAGGAGAAGCGCTCGACCAGCTCCATGAGGGCCGAGGCCTCGGCCTGCTCCGGGGACGCACCCTTGCCCATCTGCTTGCGCGTGGGCATGACTTCGCGGGCTTCGGGGCCGCACAGGCTGACGAACACCGGGATGCCGAGCCTACCTGTGTCCACCCGGTCGGTCTGGGCCAGGACGCCCTTGCACTTCTCGGCCAGGGCGGCCTTGACGCGGCGCACGGTGTCCACCGGGGAGCACGCCTTGTCCTGATCCGTGGTGAAGGATTTGGGACAGTTCTTGAGTTCGATCACGCGCCCTTCCTCTTCATGCGGAACATGTTGATGACGTTTTCCTCGCCGGTCTCGTTGTCCTTGTAGTTGGCGGCGGACTTCATCATGGCGAACATTCCGGCCGCCTTGTCGAAGAACTTCCTGCCCTGCCGTTTCTTGTCCATGGCCATGAGGACCTCGGCGGACGGGATTTCGGCCAGGTGGGCGTCGAGGAAGTCCACCAGCGGTTCGTACACGGCCTCCTCATAGAGGACCTCGCAGCCGATGATGTAGTCGAAACGCCGTCCCAGGGAGTCCTTGGTGAAATCGGCCCTGGCGATGGTCACCTTGTCCTCCAGGCCGTTCTTGAGGACGTTGATGCGGCTGAACAGCAGCGCGTAGGGCTCCAGGTCGGTCACGGTCACGTCGTGCCCCAGCGAGGCCATGACCATGCCGTTCACGGCGCAGCCCGCGCCCACCTCGAGGATGGAGCAGCCGGGCGCGAACGGGAACCGGGTCAGGGTATAGCCGAGCACCAGGCAGGACGGCCAGACCTTGGCCCACAGGGGCAGGGAGATCTTCTTGCCCCCCCGGGTCCGGTCCACCAGCTTGTCGAGGTACTTCTGCATCTGCTTGACCTGGAGCACCTCCAGGTTCCGGTCGCCGATGGTCACGGTCTCGAAGCCGACCTCGCCGAATTCCCTCACGGCGATGTCGATGAGCGCACCAATAGGCTGGTCCAGGTTGAAAACGGTATCCGCCATTTTTCCCTCCGGAAACGGAAAGCCTCTTTCGAGGCTTATGATTTTATTGATCTATTGAATTGATTTTTTCCAGGACCCACAGCCCGCCGGGCACGGTGTCGTCGCGGCCGAACTCCCACACGGTGCGGAGTTGGACCGGGCGGCCCTCCTCGCCCACGCGCAGCTGCGCGTCGTAGTGGACGGAGGCCACGGTCCGGCCGTTGGTCGAGTTCAGCTCCGTGAGCAGGGCCGAGACCAGCATGACCTCTGTGCGCGGGCGTTCCCCGGCGGCCACCGCGTCGCTGTAGACCTCGTCGGACAGAAAGTCGCGGAGAGCGTCAAGGTCGTCCTTGTCCCTCGCCTGCTGGAAGCGGGAAAAGAGGACCTTGGCCCCTTCCAGGAACTCGGCCTCGTCGAACCCGTCCGCACGCGCGGTCGCGCCCGTGGGCGTGGTGGGCGACGGCCTGTCCGTACCCTCGGAGCTGAGCATGTCCCAGGTGCGCCGGGCGGCCTCGTGCCGGTCCAGGGGCTGCGCCCGGGGCCGTTCAACGGGTTTGGCCGCATCGTCGGGGCCGGGTGCGGAGGGGTCCTCCTCGCCGGGTTTGGCGGGGTAATCGGGCTTGGACCAGCTTCCGGGCCGGGTCTTGTCGTCGCCGCCTCCGGACCGCCGCCGGAACATGCGGACCAGGAAATAGGCGATGAGCACCAGCAGCAGGATGTTCAGAACGGAACCGGTGCGGCTCGGGGCGGCCGCCTGCGCCAGGGCCGGAGTGGCCGAGAGCAGGACCAGGACGGGCGCGGACAGCCAAAGGGCCAGGCGGCCCATGGGACGACCGGTCGGACCGGACGCGTTCACGTAGTTGTCGTTGTGCATGGATGCTTCGTAAAACAAACTGGGCGGACAGGCAATCAATCGATGAGGGCCAGATTGCGCAGGATGGCGTACAGGCTCTCCACCTCGATGGGTTTGGGCAGGTAGGCCGCCGCGCCGCCCTTGTAATACGCCCGGACCACGGTCTTGGGATCGTTCAGGGCGGTGATCATGATGACCTTGGTCTCATTGGCGGCCGACACGCCCGCCTCCTGCTCCATGGCACGGATGTCCTTCAGGGCCTGGTGGCCGTCCTTGTTGGGCATCATGATGTCCATGCAGACCAGGTCGTAGGGACGGCCCTCGTCAAAGGCCTTGCGGAAGGCGTCCACGCACTCCACCCCGTCGGAGGCGGTGTCGCACTCGCCGAAATCGGACAGGAGCGCGGTCAGCAGCTTGCGGCTGGTGAATTCGTCTTCTACTATAAGGATACGCATTGATTCTCCTTCGCAGACACGAAATACACCACTCGGAGAAGGAATTCAACGGGTCGAAGAAATGAAGGACGCATTATATAACGCCTTCACAGGCTCTTCGCCCCTCGGACCGGGGCTTGCCCTGGAGCCGATTGCCACGTAGGAACAGGGCCACGGCGAACCACGCCGAACCGGAGGAACAATCACATGGACTTTTCACATATCCCCGCCTTCCTCGGCGGTTTCTTCGATTTCATGGACAGCCCCCAGTGGCGCGCCTGGCCGTTCAACGCCGGGTACGGGGAACATATCCTGCCCGCCGTGGCCCGGCTGCTCTTCGTCACCCTGATCATGGGCGTGATTCTGCTCTTCCTCCGGCTGCTCTTCGGTCCCGGCGGCCCGCTGCGGGACAAGGAACTTGAGGAGGAGGCCCGCCGGGAAACCGAGCGGGAACGGGCCGAACTCAAGGAACGGCTCGAAAAGGGCGACATATCCGAGTCCGAGTACCGGATCGGGATGAAGAGGCTCAAGGACTGATCATGACCCTGTCCGCACACAAAGAACTGGTCAGGGAGTTCGCCGAGGGGCACCTCACCGGCGAGACGAAAAACGATTACCACATCCGCCTGAAGCTCGACCACTCCATGCGCGTCCTGGACAACGGACTTGAGATCATCGGGGACGAGGGCATCACCGGACACGACGGCGAACTGGCGGCCATGGCCTGCCTGTATCACGACATCGGGCGGTTCCCGCAGTTCGCGCGCTGGGGGACCTTCAAGGACGTGGACTCCGTCAACCACGGACGCATGGGCGTGCTGACCCTGCGCCGCCTCGACCTGCCCGGCGGGTTCACCGACCACGAGTGGCGGCTGATCAAGGCCGCCGTGGGCCTGCACAACGCCAAGAACGTCAATCCCCGCATAAAGGACCCCGTGGCCGCCATGGTCAAGGTCACCCGCGACGCGGACAAGATCGATATCTTCGCCGTGATCCTCGACCACCTGTCCCACCCCGACTCGCCGGACAAGGAGGTCATCCTCCAGCTCGAAAAACACCCCACGCGCTATACCCCGGCGGTCTTCGATGCGATCATGTCCGGCGGTTCCTGCGACTACGGCCTGCTCAGATACGACAAAGACTTCCTGCTGCTCCTCACGGGCTGGATCTTCTCCCTGAACTACGGGACCTCGGCCCGGCTGCTGCTCGAACGCGGCCTGGTGGCCCGGACCTTCGAACTGCTGCCCGGGACCGACGAGATAAAGCGGCTCGAGAAAAAGGTCTTCAGGCACCTGGAGGCCAAGGAAACGGCCCGCCCCGGAAGGTAAACAGCCAAGGAGGCGCTGTGACCACGGAAACCCTGCTTCGGCTCGGATCGTTCCTGGCCATCCTCATCGCCATGGGGACGGCGGAAACTCTCTGGCCCCGGCGCGCATTGTCCACCGGCAAGGCCCGCCGCTGGTTCGCCAACCTGTCCGTGGCCTTTCTCGCCTCCATCCTGACCCGGCTGCTCATTCCGCTTCTCCCCGCCGCCGTGGCCGTCTATTGCCGGACCCACGAGATCGGCCTGCTCCACCTCGTCCCCCCGCCGCCGGTCGCGGCCTGGATTCTTTCCGTGCTCGTCCTGGACATGGCTATCTACTGGCAGCACGTCCTCTTCCACCGGTGGCGCCGGCTCTGGCGAGTTCACCGCATGCACCACGCGGACCTGGACATCGACGCCTCCACCGGCATCCGCTTCCACCCCATCGAAATCATCCTGTCCATGCTCATCAAGCTGGCCGTGGTCCTGGTCCTGGGCCCGCCCGCCGGGGCCGTGATCCTGTTCGAGATCCTGCTCAACGGGTGCGCCCTGTTCAACCACGCCAATGTGCGCATCCCGCCGCATGTGGACCGGGTCCTGCGCCTCTTCCTGGTCACCCCGGACCAGCACCGGGTGCACCACTCGACGGACATGCGCGAGGCCAACATGAACTTCGGCTTCAACTTCCCCTGGTGGGACCGCATGTTCCGGACCTACAAGGCCCAGCCCGACCTGGGCCACGAGGGCATGCACATCGGCCTGAACATCTTCCGCGAGCGCGAGTACGGCAGGCTGACCCGCATGCTGGCCATCCCGTTCCTCTAGGGACCGCTTTACATCCTCCTGAGAGTGGTTATCCTTTTCGGTAACGCACTCCCCATCCGAACACAGGAGAATCCCATGTCCGATACACTCTACGACGTCGTCATCCTCGGCTCCGGCCCCGGCGGGCTCCAGGCTGCCATCCACGCATCCCGCAAAAAGGCCAGGACCCTGATGCTCGGCCGCATCGACAACTCCAGCCTGTACTGGGCCCATGTCGAGAACTACTGCTGCCAGATCAAGATATCCGGCGAGGAAATCCTGAAGAAGGGCCGCGACCAGGCCGAGAGCTTCGGGGCCGAGTTCCGGGACGAGGACGTCCTGGCCATCGAACCCGACGGCAAGCTCTTTTCGCTGAAGCTCGAATCCGGCGACACGGTCCGGGCCAAGAGCATCATCCTGGCCACCGGGTCCAGCCGCAACAAGCTGGGCGTGCCCGGCGAAAAGAAACTGCTCGGCAAGGGCGTGAGCTACTGCGTGGACTGCGACGCGGGCTTCTACCGCAACGAGGTGGTGGCCGTGGCCGGATGCCGTAGTGCCGCAGCGGGCGGGGCCGTGGCCCTGACCAGCTTCGCCAGCGAAGTGCACCTCTTCTGCGAGAAGCTGGACGTGAACGAAGGACTGCGCAGGCAGCTCGACGAGACTGGCGTTAAGGTCCACGAGGGGGTGTCCATCAAGGAGATCCGGGGCGAAAACGCGGTCTCCTCCGTGCTCCTGGACGACGGCTCCACCCAGGACGTCAGCGGCGTGTTCATCGAACAGGGCGCCAAGGGCGTGCTGGAGCTGACCGCCATGCTCGGCGTGCGGCTGGACGAAAACATGAAGTACATCGAGGCGGACAAGAAGCAGCGCACCAACGTGCCCGGCGTGTACGCCGCAGGCGACATCTGCGGTCCGCCCCTCCAGATGGCCAAGGCCGTGGGCGAGGGGTGCGTGGCGGGCATAGAAGCCGCCACCTACGCCAAGAAGCTCGAAATCGGCGAATAAAACGAACGGACTATAGCCTGGGGATGCGGCAGCAGACCTGGGCCTCGATGAAACCGGATATCCGCTTGCGGGCATCCGGTTCGTCGTTGTTGAAGCGCAACACCGCGTAGTGCGCGTGGTCCTTCATGAAGGACTTGAGCACGGTGCAGCCCACGGAAATCCCGTCCCCGGCCATGTCGAAGGGATGGAAGGTCAGGCGCACGGCCCCGCCCTTTGCCGAAGGGAACCCGCCCTCTCCGCCGTCCATGAACCGGACCCGGGTGCAACTGGCGGACATGTCCTCCAGCACGCCCCGGGCCGCGGATTGCCCGTTGACCACGAAGGCGGGGAACGAGCATGAGCAGCGCGGCTCGCTGCGCTCCTCGGCGTCGAAGACCTTTTCTGGAGCGGCCAGTTCGAGGATGGTGCGCGGCGAGTCCAGGGTGTTCAGCACGCGGGTGTTGAAGCCGAGCAGTTTGCCGTCGAAGGCGTAGCGGACCAGGGCGAAGGTGTCGGTTTCCAGCCGACGCGCGACCGCCTCGGGCACATCGGCGAAGACCAGCAGACGGCCGTCGGGTTCGAGCCCGGCCACCAGCCCGAGGAAGCGGTCTTCGAATGTGGAGACCTCCAGAATGATGCTGTCGCCGACGGCGATATCCATGCCACTCTCCCGTATTGTTCCACTAAAGCATGGCGCTTCGGGCCGCAATTATATATACGCTCCCCATGCTCAAAACACTCGGAATTCTCGCCTGGGGCGGATGCCTGCTGACCCTGGCCTGGCAGGGAGCGGCCTGGGCCGTCACAGGGTCCTGGCCTTCCATAACCCTCATGGACGTCTTCGGCAAACTGCTCGGCCTCGACCTGCTGACCCTGGCCCGGCAGTTCCCCCTGGATATCGCCGCCAAGGCGGCCTACGTGCTTTTCACTACGGAACTGACTCTTTTCCTCTGGTGGGCCGGAGTGGGCATGTTCGGTCTGATGTTCGCCCTCGGACTGCTTGGCCGGAAGTAAATTCGGCATTCGCTCTTTTCCGCCGGATGATGCCCGACGGAACCCAAAAACCCCTTTAGGGTATGGACTAAACCCCACGGTTTCAGCTACAAGTTTGTATTCCGCTCTAAATTGTGAGGTCGACCCATTGCAAAAACGGTATCTCCCCATCACCATCGCGACCGGCATCCTTTTTCTCGTCGCTCTGGGCGGCTACCTTGCTCCTGCAGGCTCACAGGGGCCTCCGGTCCGAGTTCTCCTGGAGAACAAGGGAGGCAAAGTCATCCTGAACCACGCAAGCCACATAGACGATCTCGACCGCCGCTGCGCGGACTGCCACCACACCTCGGGCAATGACCCGAACCCGCCCGCCTGCTCCTCCTGCCACGTGGCCAAATTCGGACAGCAGTTCGCGGCCGCCCATCAGGAGACCATGGACAAAAGGCAGTGCGCGTCCTGCCACCACGCCGGGGCGACCATCGCCAAATTCACCCACGACGCGCACGCCGACGACTACGCCTCCGGGGACTGTCAGACCTGCCACCACGGCGCGGACATCGAGCCCGAGCCGCAGGCCTGCTCCAACTGCCACACCGACGGGACCGACTCCCGCCCGAGCCTGCGCGACGCGGCCCACACGCGGTGCGCGGACTGCCACGACGACTTCTACAAAGAAGGCCCCGTCGGCTGCACCCGCTGCCACGCGCGCCAGACCGAACCGGCCGCCCCGGCGGATTACCGGGCATGCGCCGACTGCCACACCGAGCCCACGGACCAGTTGATCCCCACCACCATGGCCGCCTTCCACGCGCAGTGCCAGGGTTGCCACGAGAAGAACGGCTCCGGTCCGTACGGCGACGACGCCTGCTACCAATGCCATATGAAATAAGGGACCCCAGAATCATGAACGATTTCAACTTCAGCCTGCTGTGCGGCGAAACCGGGCCCCTGACCACGGCCTCCCGGCCGGACAGGCTGCGCCTTTCCCTGGAAGGCATGACCCCGGCCCTGGCCGTGGGCGACCAGGTCCTGACCGGCACGAAAGTGGCCGTGGGCAACGGCCCGGACAAGGGCGACCTGCACGCCCCCCTGGCCGGGACCATCCTCGAACTCGATCCCTACTCCATGCTCATCGAGGTGGACAACGGGGGCAAGGCCGCCCCCCATACGCCCTGTTCCGAGGGCGGCGCGCCGCTCAGGCAGTGGCTCAAGTCCATGGGCGTGGACGTGGGCGCCCTGTACAAGGCCCCCACCCTGATCCTCAACGGGGTTCCGCCCGAACCGGGCATCTCCGTGTTCGAGCCCCTGTTGCGCGACTACCGCAAGACCCTCGAACTGGGCCTGGAAACGGTCCAGAAGGTGGTCGAACCGGCCAAGATGTTCCTGGTGGCGGCCAAGGGCAACCGGGCCAACGCCTTCGCCAACTGCACCGTGGTCCACGTGGCTCCGGTCTATCCCAACGGGCTCGACCCGCTGGTCTACAAGACGGTCCTCAAGCGGGAGGTCCTGCCCGTCGCCCGGCCGGACGACGCCACCATCCTGTCGGTCAAGGATCTCTACGCCATCGGCCGGGTCATGGAGACGGGCCGCCCCCTGACCGAGACGGTAATGACCATCGGCGGGCAGAACCAGCTGGTCCGGGTGGGCACGCCCGTGGGGTTCCTGGCCGCCGAGGCCGGCGCCCAGATACAGCCCGGCGACCGCGCCGTGCTGGGCGGCCCCTTGCGCGGGCTGGCCGCGGCCAACCTGGAACAGGGCGTGGACAAGGACACCTACGGCCTGACCCTCATGCGCCGCGACGCGAGCCTGGAGACCACCGACGATTTCTGCCTCGGCTGCGGGGCGTGCGAGCGCCACTGCCCGGCCCGGATCATGCCCGGCATGATCAGCCGCTGCGCCGAATTCAAGCATTTCAAGCGGGCCGAGGCCTACCACATCCACTCCTGCATGGAGTGCGGGCTGTGCGGCTACTGGTGCACGGCCCGGCGTCCGCTGCTGCAATACATCCGCCTGGCCAAGTACGAGCTGGCCCTGCTGGCCGGGGCCCACGCACCGGCCGGACCCTCGGACGAAAAACTCAAGGAGCAGACCGGAGACTCGCCATGCTGAAGCCGCTCAATCCCATCCTGACCGTGGCCGTCCCGCCGCACGTGCACTGCGGCCGGTCCATCCGGCGCTACATGGTCGACACCCTGGTCGCGCTCATGCCCGCCGCCCTCATGGCCGTGGTCGTCTTCGGCATTGAGGCGCTCAGGGTCATGGCCCTGTCCTGCGCCGTGGCCGTGACCGCCGAGTTCCTGCTCAACCGGATCATGCGCCGCGAACAGTCCGTGGACGACTACAGCGCCCTGGTCACCGGCCTGCTGTTCGCCTTCCTGCTCCCGGCGTCCAGCCCGTGGTGGCTGGTGGTCGTCGGCTCGTCCGCCGCCATCGCCCTGGGCAAGATGATCTTCGGCGGACTGGGCGGCAGCCCGCTCTGTCCGGCCCTGGTGGGCTGGGCCGCGTGCCGCATCTCCTGGGGGAGCTACATGGACACCAACGCGACCATGCTCTCCTCCCACCTGGCCGCCCCCCTGCAGCAGCTCAAGTATTTCGGCCTGGACGCCATCGGCTCCATCCACTTCTCCGATCTGCTCCTGGGCAACCAGCTCGGCGGCCTGGGCGCCATGCACGTGGCCGCGCTGCTGGTGGGCGCCGCCTACCTGCTCCTGCGCGGGCACATCAAATGGGAGGTCCCGGCCGGATTCATCGGCGGCCTGCTGCTGACCGCCTGGGTCTACAGGTTCATGGACCCCACGGTCTACGCCCCGCCCCTGTTCCACCTGCTGGCGGGCGGCGCGGTCTTCGGAGCTTTCTTCCTGGCCACCGATCCGTCGTCCAGCCCCATCGGGCGGCTGCCTGCCGTCCTCTTCGGGCTCATGGCCGGGGCCATGGTCATCATCATCCGGGTGTACGGCATGTACCCCGACGGCGTGCCCTTCGCCATCCTGCTGACCAACCTGTTCACCCCGCTGCTGGACCGCATCCGGCCCAAGCCGTTCGGCGGTCCCTACTCCTTCCAAAGCGGCATGGAGGGCGTATAAATGAAGGAAATGATCAAGATGGTCCTGGTCCTGTCGCTCTTCTGCGGCCTGTCCGGCCTGACCCTGTCCACGGTACGCCGGGCCACGTCCGAGCGCATAGAGGAACAGGTCATGACCTACGTGCAGGGCCCGGCCCTGGCCGAGATATTCCACGGCTACGACAACAACCCGGTCAAGGACCGCAAGACCTTCGACCTGCCCGACGGCCCGGTGACCGTATTCCCGGCCATGAAGGGCGGCAAGCTCCTGGGCGTGGCCTTCGAGACCTTCGGCAAGGGGTTCGGCGGCCCGGTGGGCATCATGGTCGGCTTCAACACCGACGGCGCCACCCTGGTCGGCATCGGCACCACCACGCTCAAGGAAACGCCCGGCCTGGGCATGCGGCTGGCGGAACCCGAGTTCCGCGACCAGTTCCGGGGCCACAGCACCCAGTCCGTGGCCCTGACCAAGAACGGCGGCGACATCGCGGCCATCGCCGGGGCGACCATCTCGTCCACGGGCGGCGTGGCTGCGGTCAACCAGGCGATCAAAATTTTCCAACAGATCAAGGACAAGATCCACGCGACGTGGACCTCGTAAGCCAAGGCGGTCACATGAGCACATTGTGGAAGGAATTCTCGAAGGGGCTGTGGCAGGACCTGCCGCCCTTCAAACTGGTCCTGGGGCTGTGCCCCACCCTGGCCGTGACCAAGACCGCATACAACGGCTTCGGCATGGGCATGGCCGTCATCTTCGTCCTGGCCCTGTCCAACATGCTGATCTCCATGCTGCGCAAGGTCATCCCGTCCAAGGTGCGGATCGCCTGCTTCATCGTGGTGGCCGCCTCGCTGGTGGTCTGCGTCGAACTGCTCATGCAGGCCTATGCCTACCCGCTGTACCAGCAGCTCGGCATCTTCGTGCCGCTCATCGTGGTCAACTGCATCATCCTGGGCAGGGCCGAGGCCTTCGCCTCCAAGAACCCGGTCCTGCTGTCCGTGGCCGACGGCCTGGGCATGGGGATGGGCTTCACCCTGTCCCTGACCTTCCTGGGGTCCCTGCGCGAGCTGTTCGGCTACGGAACATGGTTCGGCATGCACGTCATGGGCGGCTGGTTCAAGCCCTTCGGCTTCATGGTCGAGGCCCCGGGTGCCTTCGTCTGCCTGGGCGTGCTGCTCACGGGCATGAACGCCCTGACCAATTGGCAACGGAAAACCAAGGGACTCGAGGCGATCCAGGGCCCGGTCCACGACTGCAAGACCTGCGGCATGTGCGCCGGCAAACCAAGGATGTAATCATGAAACGACTGTTCATACTCCCCCTCCTCGTCCTCTCCCTGGCCCTGGCGGCCACCCCGGCCCGGGCCGAACGCCCGACAGAAAACAGCCTGATGACCATGCTCAAGGCGTCGGGTTCCGTGGAAACGCTCCAGGCGATGATGTCCAAGCTCATCGCCAGGACCCAGATGCAGCTGCAGGCGCGCCTTCCCAACCTGCCGGAAAAGGCGTCCCAGATCGTAAACGAGGAATTGCACAACGGCGTCCAGTCCATGATCCGGGAGCTGCTCACCAAACAGATGGCCTTTTTCGCCGAGCACATGACCCAGAAGGATGTGGACGACCTCATCACCCTCTACAACTCCCCGGCCTGGAAAAAGCAGGTCGAGGTCTCCAGGCTGTACGTCTCCTCGGAGTACGGCAAGGTGTTGCGGGACGACGTCCCGCGCATGACCAAGGAGATCATCGCCCGGGTCCTCACCCGGCTGAAGGATGAGGGCTACATCAAGCAAAAGGACGCGGGTATCTAGATGGATTACTTCGTACTCGTCATCGCCGCCATCTTCGTCAACAACATCGTGTTGGCGCAGTACCTGGGCAACTGTCCGTTCATCGGCACGTCCAAGGAATCGGGCGTGGCGCTGGGCATGGGGCTGGCCGTGGTCTTCGTGGCCACCCTGGCCGCGGTCATCACCTGGTGCGTCCAGCAGTTCCTGCTCGCGCCCAACGATCTCGACTATCTCCAGACCATCGCCTTCATCCTGGTCATCGCCGCCCTGGTCCAGTTCGTGGAAATGTTCCTGAAAAAAGTCATCCCGCCCCTGTATAAATCGCTGGGCATCTTCCTGCCGCTGATCACCACCAACTGCGCTGTGCTCGGCATCGCCATCATCTGCCAGCGTGAGGAGTTCGGCCTGCTTGAGACCTTCCTCTTCTCCATGGCCTCGGGCGTAGGCTTCATGCTTGCGCTGGTGCTTTTGGCGGGCATCCGCGAGCGGCTGGACCTGTCCCGCGTCCCCATGGCCATGAAGGGCACTCCGCTGGGCCTGGTCATGGCCGGGCTCATGTCCCTGGCCTTCTTCGCCTTCAAGGGAATGGCCTCGTAGGAGCGTTGGAAATGTCTGATCGCCGCGCCGCCCGAAAAAACCGCCCCCTCGCGTACGCCGAGTCCGCTTCGGCCCCGGTTTTTTCCGCGCCCGGCACTCAAACCCTTTGCGCGCTCCCCGTGAAATCAGGAGTAAGATGAAATGATCACCGCTTCCGTACTGATCCTGCTCGGCATCGGGTTCACCTCCGCCGTCATCCTGGCGGTGGCCTCCAAGCTGCTCTACGTCTACGAGGACCCGCGCATCGCCCGGGTGGAGAGCGTGCTGGCCGGGGCCAACTGCGGCGGGTGCGGCTATCCTGGCTGCGCCGGGGCCGCCCAGGGCGTGGTCGAGGGCCGGGCCGGAGCCACGGTCTGCGTCATCGGCGGCGACGCCGTGGCCGAGAAGGTGGCCGCCATCATGGGGCTGGAATTCTCGTCCATGGAAAAACAGATCGCCTTCGTGGACTGCACCGGCGGCGTCCGGGCCGAGGAGGTCTACCGCTACGCCGGGGTCAAGGACTGCCGCGCCCAGCACATGCTCTACTCCGGCTCCAAGATGTGCCCCGAGGGGTGCCTCGGTTTCGGCACCTGCGTCACGGCCTGCCAGTTCGGGGCCATCGAGATGGGCCCCAACGGCTACCCCGTGGTGGACCCGAACCTGTGCACCGCCTGCGGCGGCTGCGAGCAGGTCTGCCCGCGCGGCGTGATCACCGTCTGGGGCATGACCGCGCGCATCACCCATTTGAACCTCGAGACCGACTGCCTGGCCCCGTGCCGCCAGCGCTGTCCGGGCCAGATCAACATCCCCCGCTACATCGAACAGGTCTCGCGTGGCGACTACGCCGGGGCCCTGGAGACCATCCGCGAACGCATCCCCATGCCCCTGTCCATCGGCCGGGTCTGTCCGCACCCCTGCGAGGGCGTCTGCCGCCGGGGCCACGTGGACGAACCGGTGGGCATCAACATGATAAAGCGGTTCGCGGCCGACTGGGAGATGAACTCCGGCACCCGGCTGCCCATTTCCTGCGCCCCGGACACCGGCCGCAAGGTGGCCGTGGTCGGCGGCGGCCCGGCAGGACTGTCCTGCGCCTTTTTCCTGCGCCGCCTGGGGCACAGCCCGACCATTTTCGAATCCATGCCCAAGCTGGGCGGCCAGCTGCGCTACGGCATCCCGGAATACCGGCTGCCCAAGGCCGTGCTGGACTGGGAGATTGAGGGAATTCTGGACTTGGGCGTCGACGTGCGCTTCGGGCAATTTTTCGGCAAGGACTTCACCCTGAGCACCCTGCGCGAGGAAGGCTTTGAAGCCGTGTTTCTCGGCATCGGCGCGTGGATGAACCTGAACCTGCGCATCGACAACGAGGATGCCGAGGGCGTGTCCACGGGCACCGAGTTCCTGACCAAGGTCGGCCTGGGCGTGGACACCGACACCGGCGGCAAGGTCGTGGTCGTGGGCGGCGGCAACACCGCCATCGACGCGGCCCGGACCAGCGTGCGCCTGGGCGCGGACGTGACGCTCATGTACCGCCGCACCCGCGACGAGATGCCCGCCAACATCGAGGAAATCGTCGGGGCCGAGGAGGAAGGCGTCAAATACCTCTTCCTGGCCGCGCCCACGCGCATCATCAAGGACGACGACGGCCGCGTGACCCACATCGAATACATCAAGATGGAGCTGGGCGAGCCCGACCAGTCCGGCCGCCGCCGCCCCATCCCCATCGACGGGTCCGAGACCCTGATCGAGGCGGACACCGTATACACGGCCATCGGCCAGAAGCCCGAGCTGTCCTGCCTGTACGAGGACGGCATCTGCCAGCTGGAGGAGACGCGCTGGCGCACTCTGGCCGCCGACCCCGACACCCTCCAGACGGCCCTGCCGCACGTCTTCACCGGCGGCGACATGCACACCGGCCCGGCCCTGGTCATCACCGCGCTGGGCGAGGGACGCAAGGCCGCCCGGTCCATCCACCAGTATCTCAACGGCGAGTCTCCACACGTGACCGAACGCACCCAGCGCGACATGATCCCCTACACCATGTTCACCGACGTGCCCAACGTGGGCTATCGCGAGCGGTCCGAGATGCCCCACCTGATAGAGTGCGACGAACGCTCCTGCACCTTCGGCGAGATCGAGGGCGCGCTCAGCGAGGAACAGGCCAAACACGAGACCTGCCGCTGCCTGCGCTGCGGCCTGACCTGCTACAACCGCGACCTGATCGACGGCCAGGAATGCACCAGCGGGGATTGCGTAAAAAATCAGTAAAAAAGGGTTGCCAAGCACAAGGCATGACGATATACAGTTTCTCCCTTGAGGCGATGTCCTCAAGCAAGACCAAAGTGGGCGATTAACTCAGCTGGTCAGAGTGCCATCTTCACACGGTGGAAGTCACAGGTTCAAATCCCGTATCGCCCACCAGCTATTTCAAAGTGTTAAGAGTCGAATCGTGAGGTAGTTTGCAACCTTACTCACCCTTTGACTCACCTTTTCAAAGCCTCCAGTTACTCGCTGGAGGCTTTTTTCATCTCCAGTATACGGCCGCCGAACGTCTGCTCCACGGCCTTGCGCGCGTCCTTCAGGCTATGAATGTAGCGCGCCGTTGTGGTCACCGACTTGTGCCGCAGGATCAGCTGGATCGTCGCCAGGGGCACGCCCGCCTTGTCGAGCATCGACGCGGTCAGGTGCCGTATGGCGTGAAAGCTGAACGCCTTCACCCCGGCCACGGCGCACATGTCGCGCACCATATCGTTGCCGTAGGCATACGGCTCGTCGGTCTTGGGGTTGATGAACACATGCTCCCGGAACCCCGTCTCCAGCCGCTGCTCCTTGAGCGCGGCCGCCAGCTGCTCGGTCATGGGTATCCAGTCGCCCTCCAGGCCGCTCGTCCTTTTGCGCGTCCACAGCCGGATCCGCTGCCCGGCGAAGTCCACGTCCGACCATCTCAGGTCAAACACCTCGCCCCGGCGCGCCCCGGTATGCAGATAGGCCAGCAGCATCCGCTTCCGGTGCGGCTGCGCCTCGGTCTCTCCGTTCAGCTTATGAAACGGCCTGCGCACCTGGTCGGCCATCTCGTAGACCTTCCAGAAGTCGGCTTCCGAAGGCACGTACTTGTCGCCCCGGTCGGCCTTGTACATCTCCACGTCCCAGGGGCAATCCCCCAGGACAATGCGCGACCGCTTGGCCCAGTTCCACAGCCGCACGATGTGCTTGCGAAACGTGTTCGCCCGGTGCCCGCTGCGCGTCTGGGCAATGTGGTCCAGGAACTCCCGGACCTTGTCGTGCTTCAGCTCGGCTACCGGCATGACGGGCGATACCCCCGGCCATGAC
The DNA here is from genome assembly GCF_041414475.1 of Pseudodesulfovibrio karagichevae. Taxonomy (NCBI): domain Bacteria; kingdom Pseudomonadati; phylum Thermodesulfobacteriota; class Desulfovibrionia; order Desulfovibrionales; family Desulfovibrionaceae; genus Pseudodesulfovibrio; species Pseudodesulfovibrio karagichevae. The sequence continues at coordinate 2,684 of NZ_JBGLYH010000055.1, read as the reverse complement.
AACAGCTCGGCAAAGGCCAGCGTCTTGTCATCGTAGGTCCCTTGGGCCACGCCCTTTGCCTTGAGCGCCAGCAGATGCTTTGTAATGAGGGTGTGCAAGGAGACCGCAGGGGTCCCCTCCTCCGAGAAGGATTCGATCAACTTCTGCTTGATCAACACCTCCCAATCTATCGCCGCCCGCTTGCTTGGCTGCCGCTTTTCCTTGCGGCGCCCGTCGGGCAGCAACACCCTTCCGAACCATTCCTTTCTTCCCGTCTTTCGGTTCCGACGTTGTATCGGCATCCGATCCTCCATTGCTGGTGGGTCTGAGCGCTTCCACTATGCTGTTTTCATAGAACTGCCACCGCCCCCCGATCTTGACTCCGCCGAGGTCGGCAGCATGCTTGTAAACCGAATCCACGGACAGGTCCAACGCCTCGGCCACCTCCCGGGCGCTGCAGCGACGTCCGAGCCTGTCCTGAAGAATATCCCGCAAGCCCATGGCCCTACCTCCCCACCGCCACCCAAGGGCACCCGTGGTAATGGAGCGGGCCAATATGAAATATGCGCCCGGCAATGGGAGCTTCCTCTTCGAGCCTCTCAACCCTCCGATTGTGCGCGTCCAGCGTGCTCACCATCTCATAATACAGTTCCATGACCTTTCTCCATCACACGGCGGGGAGCCGCCCGACTCCCCGCCGCTCGTTTACTGCATCCACCGCACCCGGTTGGCCTCGGTGGCTATCCTGTCCCTGGACACATCGGCGTAGATCATCGTCGTGGTCACGACGGAATGCCCGAGCAGCTTCATCAGCACGTAGATATCCCCGCCACTCTCGATATACCCGCAGGCATACGAATGGCGGAGGTTGTGCAGGTGTAGATGTCCGAGCCCGGCCTTTTCCAGCTCCAGCTTTACCCAGTGGGTCACGCTGTCCGGGTTCTTCCAGCGAGGGAACACCCGTTCGCCACCGCCCTCGAAAATACATTGCTCAACCAGGGTTTCATGGAACAAATCGTTGATCGGAAAGACCAGGTCGCGATGTATCTTGGTCACATGCACCACATACTCGCTGCGGTCCCAGTCGATGTCCTGCCAGCGCAGGTCCAGCAGTTCGCAGCGACGGCGCCCGGTGGCCAGGTAGGCGGTCACCAGCATCCGCTTCCCGTGATCCTCAATGCCCCGCACGAACGCGGCGCATTCCTCCAGGGGGATGTACTGCGGCGGCCGCTTGTAAATGCGCGGGGGCTTCAGGTTGGAGAACGGATTTTCGGTGATGTGGTCCCAGAGCATGGCCGTCTCAAAAGCCTTATGCAGGTGCCGATAGAGGTTGGTCGTGCTCGTCGCCTTGAGCCCGGCACGGGTGCACCGGGACATGAACTGGTCGCCGTCCTTGGGCCGGATGCGCACCAGGGGCGTGCGGTGCCCCACGGCATCGCCGAACTTGCGCAAGGCCAGGTCATCGGCCAGCGCGGTCGCCCGCATGACGACCCCCTGCCGATACTCGATGTATTCTTGCGCGAACTGGTCCAACGTGATCTCCTCAGTCATTTTAGATGCTCCTTGTTTGAGGTTTTCCCCTCCCCAAACACTGTGCATCTGCCGAAATTTATAATTCTTCCTGGCCGATCTCTTCCATGCAGCTCTCATCCGGCCTGCACGGCACGAAATGCCGAAATTTACCGCACCTGTCGTACCTTTCGCCGTGGTCCCACTCATGATCCTGGAACGGACACGCGGCCTTGATTTCCGCCTTGCGTTTGCATTCCTCGAGAAACCGCTCTCGTACGGCCCTGCACGCCGCCCGATAGTCGGGATCGACCCGGCCGCACATGTCGCACAGGCGGTCGTTGTTGTTGGCTCCAAAACACTGCATTGTCTTACTCGGTTGTATTCAAATACATTTTAAGCCAGGCCGGGGAATCGAACCCCGACAGCACAACACGGTCCATATGGACGTCCGGGCACCCGCCCCTGGCAGAATCTCATGTAGGTTTAGCTGCTCATCCTGGACGGCAAGTAGGTCAAACCAAACTCAACGAATTCTTCGGGGTTGATACCCGTCGCACCGGCTGCGCACGATATAAAGATGTCGCTCGCCAGATAATCTTTCAGATCCTCAGGCTTGGAGTCGCCAAGGTATCCCTCAATTTCAAGATACGAATCGAAAAAGCCTTCCATGGCTTCTTTTTTGGAGATCGTGATTACATCGGTTCCCATATTTCGCTCCTTATGCTGAGTAGTGCGTTCGAACTATTCGGAATCGCCGAAGAGTTCCCGTGCTTTCGCCGCGCGGGGATCGGACTCGACCCACGCCGGGTCACCGTCGGCCATGGCGTCGTAGAGGTCGCGGAGTGAGGCCCGCATCTCTTCGCACTTTCCCTTCCACTCCGTCCGGCCAGCGCAATGACCATCGGTGTATCCGTGTTGGTACAGTGCCGCGAGGTTGCCACGGACGTCTGTGGAGTTATGGCAGGCCTTGAACATGAGGCAGGCAGCGTAGGGGTGAAACTCACCGGCCTTTACCGGCATCCCGCACTCTTGGCATCTCGTCGTTTCGTCCATGTTTATTCCCTCCGATGATTCCCTATTTGGCGTCATTCTGTCCGGTGCACTCTTGCATTTGCCGGTAGAAGTCCATTGCCATGGGCTCGTCAGCGTAGAATGACCGCAGGTTGTTGTGGAGCATTGCGGCCACCTTCCCG
>NZ_JBGLYH010000054.1:0-24718 GCF_041414475.1 Pseudodesulfovibrio karagichevae | reverse complement strand
CTTCCCCCGGACCCCCATCCCCCTCTTTTCCCAAACTTTTTGTAGCCGCTTCGCGGGGTGCGAGCGCGGGAAGGTGTTCCTTTTTCGTTCGTAAGGAAACGCCGCAACACGATTTTCCCAAGCTCCTCGGATCGCCGGGGCGGCGTTGGCTACCGTCCCGGATGGTTCGCGCCGGACGGCCCTCCGAGGCCCATGGACGCCCGGCGCGAATCATTCGGGACACCGCCCGGCCAAGCCACCTCCACACCCTTCGCGCAACAACCCACTACCCCGCGCCCCCCCTCGCCGCAGGCGACACAAAAAGTTTGGGAGAGTCCAGAGAACCCTTTTCAAAGGGTTCTCTGGCGGGGTCTGGGGCAGCGCCCCAGCGGGGTTCGGGGCAGCGCCCCGGTCTCGTCCTACTCGGCGAGGAATGCTTCGAGGAGCCGGCGGACGTCTACGTCGTGGGCGGCGTAGAGCATGGAGTGGGCTTTCCGGGCGAGTCCGGCCCGGTCGGCCATGGTTTGTTTGAGGCCGTGGAGCATGGCGGCGTAGCGGTCGGCCATGTCGTGGACGCCGCAGGCGCGGACGATGCGCACGCACTCCTCGTAGGCGTCGAGGGCGGGGCAGAGCAGGGCGCGGAAGTAGGCCACGGGCATGGCTTCATGGAGTTGGCCGTGGGTTTCGAGCAGGGCGGCCAGCAGGGCGTAGCCGTGGTCCCAGAGGGGTTCCTCGAGGAGCAGGGCGTCGAGGTGTTCGGCGCTCGGGTCGGCGCGGAAGCGGTCTTCCAGTTCGGTTGCGCGGGGCTCGGGCAGACGCATGGTCAGGTCGAGCCACGGGGTCAGGGCGGGTTCGAAGCCGTCTTCGTGGAGGAAGGCGCAGAAGTTTTCGCGGGCATCGCGGCAGCGGGCGCGCAGCAGGCGCAGGTTGGCGGCTTCGTGGTCGAAGCGGCCTTCGGTGCCGTGGGTGTGGTGGAAGACGACGCTCTGCGGGATGATCGAGAAATGGCCGCCGCAATGGGCGACGCGGCAGCACAGGTCCACGTCCTCCATGCCGTTGACGAACCCCTCGAAGAAGCCGCCGTGGGCGCGGAAGAGCGGGGCGGGCATGAGCAGGGCGGCGGCGGTGATGACGCTGAAGCGGCGTTGCCGGGCCACGGCCGGGTGGGTGTGCGGGAAGTACTCGTAGAGGTGGCGGAACTCCATGTTGTCGGCCACGGCGATGCCCAGGTGCTGGACGCGCCCGGCGCGCACGGAGTTGTCGTCCGGGAAGAGGAGCAGGGGGCCGACCCCGGCCAGCCGGCGGTCGGCCCGCAGGGCATCCATGAGCGGCGGCAGCCAGTTTCCGGTGACCTGGGTGTCGTTGTTCAGGAAGAAGAGGTGCGCGGCCGAAGAGGCTTCCGCGCCCGCGTTGCAGGCCTTGGCGAAGCCGAGGTTTTCGGGCAGCCGGTGGTGGACGAAGCGCTCGCCGAACAGGGCGCGGCCGAGGGGTGGGGCGGCGGTCGGGGTCGCGTCCGTGGAACCGTTGTCGGCCAGGACGACCTGGAAATCGTCGCCCGGGGTGTGTTCGGCCAGGGCGCGCAGGCACGGCTCGGTCAGGTCCCAGCCGTTCCAGACCGGGATGACGATGGACAGGTTGAATCGGGATCGGGCCATCTCGCCTAGCCCATTTCAGGTTCGCTTTTCCAGGCGAAGAGCGGGGTGAGCGGCTTCATGTTGGTGAAGTCCACGCGCACGGCCACGAACGCGCCCAGGGCCGGAGGCAGCAGGTGCCCATTGGCCAGGTTGGCCAGGGTGGTGGATTTCCAGGTCTTCATGGGCCCGGCCAGGACCGAGCGGGCCAGGGTGGGGCGAAAGCCCGTGGCCCGATGGATGAGGTCCTGCATCTCGCACCAGGTGAACCAGTGGGCCCGGGCCATGGACGAGTCGGTGCCGCGTATATTCATGAAATAATAGAGGGAATTCTTGTTCAGGAAGCCGATGAGCAACCCCTTTTCGGCCACCCGCGCGGCCTCGACCAGCATGGCCTCGGGGTCTTCGGCGAACTCGAGCACGGACCAGAGCAGGACGTAGTCGAACTCGTTTTCCGAGTAGGGCATGTGTTCGCCGTTGCCCACGTTCAGTTCGGCCCGGTTGCCGAACCGGGTGCGCGCGGCCTCGATCATTTCGGGCGAGCGGTCCATGCCGGTGACGTCGAGGCCCATCTGGTAGAGTGTCTCCATGAACAGGCCGGTGCCGCAGCCGACTTCCAGGATCTTGCGCTTGCGCCGGGGCCACCCGGCCAGGACGTCCTGGAGCAGCATGATCTCCCGGTCCAGGGCGTAGCGCCCCTCGGGGGTGTCGAACCATGCTTCGTATTTATCAGGGTCCCAGCTCATGTCGGCGTCCTTGGTCGGTTTCGTCCTCTCTCGAAAGTATGACCATCATACTCCCCTCTGTAAATAGGGGGGCCGGAAAAGTTGGACGAATCCGTCCGGGGGACACCGGTGCGCGGACGGTCAACGCCCGCCGCGCCGTCCGCGCCCGAAGCCGTTGCCGCGGCCACCGGAGCCGCCCCGGCCCTTGCCGAAGCCGTTGCCGCGACCGCCAGGGCCACCGGGGCCGAAGCCGTGTCCGGGCCCTTCGATCATGGGGTCTTCGCGCAGGGAAGCGATGAGCTTGCCGAGGATGGCGCGCAGTTGTTCGCGCTCGGCCTCGTCCAGGCGGTCGAACTGGCTGTCCACGCCGGGGCTGCCGCCGTTGCCCGGGGCCAGTTCGCGGGCCTGGTCCGTGGGGGAGATGATGAAGCCGCGCCGGTCCTCGGGGTTGCGCTCGCGGAGGATGAGCCCCCGGTCCTCGAGCTTGCGCAAAAGCTCGCTCAGGGAGGAGGAGCGCACGTCGAGGATTTCCAGCAGCTCGCCCTGGGGCATGGGCCCGTTTTCGAGCAGCAGGGACAGGACCCGGTGCTGGGCGTGGTGCGCGGAATCGCGGCGGTGGTAGGCGCGGGCCATGAGCCGGGAGGCCAGGCGGAAGAGCCCGGCCAGCTCGGCGTTGGTTGCGGGATTGGCGGGACACATGGCTAGCGCACCCTCGCGGCGTACCCCTCGCCCTTGGGGCAGGAGGGGGCGCTCAGGGGGCAGTGCTTCTCGCACAGCGGGCAGAACCCGGCGTCCGGGCCTAAACTGGGGCCGAAGCCATCGGCCTCCGCGTTCATGGCCGCCCGGAACGCGCCGCCCCGGCCCGGCCGAAACCGGTTCAGCCCCATGCCGCACGGCCCGCGTCCCATGCGTCCCTGGCCGAAGTCGTCGAACCGTTCCCGGTTCTGGCCGCATCCCGGCCCGAACCCGTTCCCGAAGCCCTGGCCGTCGTCGAAATCCCGGCACAAGCCCTGGCCGAAACCACGGCCGTTGCCCTGTCCGCCGCCGAACCCGAATCCGGCGCTTGTGCGCCGCCCACGGCCATGGCTACGGTTGCCTCGCCCGGAACCCTGGCCGCCATATGCATCGTTATTCCATCCAAACATGATCTTACTCCTTTCGGTTTATGATTATGGCACCCGATTAAGTAGGTACCTTCCTTTTATCCACGAATATAGTACCCCGATCCCGCCTGTCAAGATAAAAAGGTACCTTCCTATTTAAATTTCTTCGTCCCACACGCTCCACCCCACGCAGAACCGCAAAAAAAGCAGTCTGTTAACCAACCCCCGCAACCTCCGCGAAGCGGCACAAAAAGTTTAGGAAGGTGAGAGGGGATGGAGGGGCCGGGGGAAGGGGAGAGAGGGAACCCTTTGGAAAAGGGTTCCCTCTCTCCCCTTCCCCCGTGCCTTTAATCCGTCTGGATATTATAGGCCTTGAGTTTGCGGTACAGGGAGCTGCGTTCCAGGCCGATGGCCTTGGCGAGTTGGGAGATATTGCCGTCGAACTCGCGCAGTTTGGCTTCGAGGAACCGGGCCTCGAAGTCGGCGCGGGCCTGCTTGAGGTCGGCCGGACCCCGGTTGATGAGGTCGTCCATGGGGTTGGGTTCGGGGGCCGGTCCGTCCGGAACGGCGGCGCGGGGCGCGGGCTTGAACTCGGGCGGCAGCCGGTCGGCGGTGACGGTGTCGCCCGCGTACATGATGAACATACGCTCCACGAAATTCTTGAGTTCGCGCACGTTGCCGGGCCAGGGGTACTGCTGGAGCACGTCGAGGGCCTCGGGCGAGAAGGCGATGGGCTTGAACCCGTGCTGGCGGACCAGGGTGTCCATGAAGTCGGTGATCAGCAGCGGGATGTCCCCGGTGCGGTCGCGCAGGGGCGGCAGTTCCAGGGGGAAGACCTTGAGCCGGTAGTAGAGGTCCTCGCGGAAGTTGCCCGCCTCGATCTCTCTGGCCAGGTCCTTGTTGGTGGCCGCGATGACGCGCACGTCCACCTTGATGGTCTTGCGCCCGCCCACGTGTTCGAAGGCCTGCTCCTGGAGGATGCGCAGGATCTTGGCCTGGGTCTTGAGGGACATGTCGCCGATCTCGTCCAGGAACAGGGTGGACCCGTCGGCCAGCTCGAACTTGCCTTCCTGGGCCTTTTCCGCGCCGGTGAAGGCCCCCTTCTCGTGGCCGAAGAGTTCGGATTCGATAAGCTCCTCGGGAATGGCCGCGCAGTTGACGGCCACCAGGGGGCGGTCGGCGCGAGAGGACTGGTTGTGGATGGACCGGGCCACGATCTCCTTGCCCGTGCCGTTCTCGCCGGTGATGAGCACCCAGGATTCGGTGGGCGCGACCCGGCCGATGACCGTCTTGAGGCTGACGATGGGCTCGGACTCGCCGGTCAGGGTCACGGGCTGCTCCGAGGAGATGCGCGTCTTGAGGGCCAGGTTCTCCTGGCGCAACCGGGAGAATTCCAGCCCGTTGCGGGCCGAGACCACGACCTTTTCCAGGGACAGCGGCTTCTCGATGAAGTCGAAGGCCCCTTTCTTGAGCGCCTTGACCGCCGTCTCGATGGTCCCGTGGCCGGAGATCATGATCACGGGCAGCCCCTCGAAGTCGCGGGAGATGATTTCAAGGGCCTTGAGGCCGTCCATGCCGGGCAGCCAGATGTCCAGGAAGACCATGTCCGGGATGTCGGTGCCGAGCAGTTCGAGCCCTTCCTCGCCGGACTCGGCCTCGACCACGGAGAAGCCCTCGTCCTCGAGGATGCCGCGCAGGGAGAGGCGGATGGTCTCTTCGTCGTCGATGATCAGGATGTTTGCGGCCATGAGTGCTCCCTTGCAAGGTCGTGCGGCGCGGACGCGCCGTTCCCCCTTATAGATGACCCTGCGCGATGATTCAAGCCGGAGGCTGGTTCAAGGCCGGGACTATCAGAAGCCCCAGTCCTTCTTCCTCAGCCAGTGGTAGGAGCGTTTGCCGTGGACCATATCGCCCAGCGGGCCCGCGCCGAGGTGGACGAACCGGCTGATGGCCTTGCCCCCGAACAGCTTCATGGCCCGGAACAGGGTCCAGCGCAGGGTGTTGGAGCCGTTGAGTTCGGGCAGGATGGTACGGTGCAGGCGGCGGAGGTATTCGGGGCCGGGATCGGTGCCGTTTTCGAGCGCGTTGGCCACGGCCCGGCCCGCATACATGCCGGTGCACAGGGCGTAGAAGATGCCCTCGCCGAAGAGCGGCTCCACGTAGCCGCCCGCGTCCCCGGCGAGCAGGGCGTTGGCGTGCACCGGGTCGTGCAGGTAGCTGCCGTAGGGCAGGGGGTGGCCGCGCTGGCAGCAGAGCACGGCCGGGTCCACGCCGAGCACGTCGAGGTAGGCGCGGAACAGCCTGGCGAAGTGGGTGTCCCCCCGGCGCAGGCCGCAGATGCCGATGAGCACGTGGTCCCCGTTGGGGAAGACCCAGCCGTAGCCCGCGTCCACGAAGCCGATGTACAGGATGGGGCGGTCCACCGGCCCGGGGAAGTCGTGTGCCGGAATGCGGACCTCGATGGTCGCGGCCGTGAACCGGCGCATGGTCCGCAGGTTCACCTCGGGGAAGGCGGCGCGCACCGTGGAGTGGGCCCCGTCCGCGCCGATGATGTACTTGCCCCGGAAGGTCTGGCCGTCCTTGAGGACCACCTCGCCGGACTCCGGGTCGCAGCGGGCCACCTCCTCGCCTTCCCGGACGTGGGCCCCGGCCCGGCGCACGTGGTAGAGCAGCCGGTTGTCCAGTTCGGCCCGGTCGGTCAGGTGGAAGGGATAGGACACGGTCCCCTCGGCCAGGGTCGAGGTGAAGGTGCGGATGGCGTAGCGGTCTGAGACGTAGCGGAGAATGCCGTGTTCGCGCATGGTCTCGGGGGTTTCGCCGAACAGGATATCCAGGAGGCGCATGGTCTTCCAGGTGAGCAGCCCGCCGCAGAGCTTGGAGCGCGGGAACTCGGCCTTGTCCAGGACGAGCACGGAGCGGCCCTGCCGGGCCAGGGTCACGGCCGCGGCGCTGCCCGCCAGCGACCCGCCGCAGACGATGGTGTCGAAAATCTTGGTCATAGCGTCGGCATGCCCCGGAGGGGCGATCACATGGTGTTGATCATGGACGAGGGGGTGCGTCCTTCCTTTTTCAGTTTCTGGTAGGCGCGCAGGTCCTTGTCCAGCTTGTTCAGCAGGGAAGCCACCAGGTCGCGCCGGGGCACCCGGCGGGCCGGGGTGGAAAAGGTGAAGCCGTCCGCCATGGCGACATGGAGTTCGAAGACGATGTCCGTGTCGGGCGTGACCGATCCGTACCGATCCTGGGGCGAGGCATCCACCCTTACCGCCTCGAAGAGGTCGTTGCGCGCCTTGATATAGCTCAGCATCCGTTCGATCTCCCGGCCGGTGTAGGCCTTGCGGTCGAGCTCGCCGGAGAATCTGAGCTTCTTGGCGGCGCTGTTGGAGAACACGGAATCGCCTTTGCGCACGAGGTCCAGGTTGAAGAAGACCCAGATGATGGCCGCGGCCGCCAGGACCATGAGGATGTTCCTGGTCCATTCCGCCGATTTGTTCCGCCGGGGCGAGCTGTGCATGTGTCCTCCCTGAAAGGTGTGCGCCGCGAGGTTCCTATACTATGAAACCCGGGAAGAAAAAAGCCTTGCCTGCGTCCGGGGCGCGGAGAGGCCCGGTTACCTTGACAAAAGAGGGGGGCCGAGGCCAAGTTGTACAGTGGTGGAGCCGTGACGTGGAGCGTTCGGGAGGACCGATGGAGAACAGCAAGATAGCCGCCCTGGTGGAGCTGGGCATCCTGTGCCGGGGGGTGCAGGTGGAGCCCGTGGGGGACGGCGGCGCCGACCCCGGCCCGCACCGTTTTTCGGAGCACTCCCAGCTGTGCCGGTACGAGGACCCCGTCTACCGCCACCCCTTCGAGGACCCGTCGGTGGCCGCCTACGCCGTGTTCGCGCCGGACACCACCATGGAGGCGGCGCTCTCCGGCACCCGCCTGGTGATCCTGCTCGGCGCGGCCGACACCCCGCAGCTGCGCGCGGCCCTGGCCGCCCGGAGCGCAGTGGTCATCCTGTTCGAGCCGGACGAGCGGGTGCTCACCCGCTTCCTGGATCAATTCAAGCTGGCCGGGCTGAACCGGCCCAACCTGTTCTGCTTCACCGGAGAGCCCCGCTCTTTCGATCCGCCCCTGCAAGACATGCTCCCCGGCGGCATGTTCCGGCTGGGCACCCCGGCCGTCTTCGTCACCGAGCGCGTGCGCGGCCTGTACGGCCGGTGGGCCGACCGGGTGGTGGCATACCTGGAGACCCTGCACTACCGTCACGCCATCTACGGGCTGTCCGGCCAGGCCCTGAACCACTCCCGGCCCCTGCGGAACATCCACCGGGGGCTGCTCTACGACCAGCAGCTGCACGCCTTCGAGAACGTGCCCGAGTACCTGACCGCGCCGCCCATCGCCGGGCTGCGCAACAGGCTGCGCGGGGCCGAGGCCATCCTGGTGGCCGCCGGTCCGGACCTGTCGTCCAAGCTCGACTGGATCAGGCGCAACCGGGAGCGCGGCGTGGTCATCTGTGTGAACAACGCGGTCAAGCCCCTGGCCGAGGCGGGCATCCAGCCGCATTTCGTGATCATCAACGACACCTCCATCGACTCCGGGATGGTCTTCCGGCACATCCCGAAGCTGCCCGAGACCATCCTGGTCGCCCATTGCCTGTCCGACCTGGGCGGCGACCGCTTCCGGCAGAAATACCTGTTCGGCTCGTTCCTGCCGCAGATTTTCGGCGAGCGGGAGGACCTCCGGCTCCACGGCTCGGTCATCTCCACGGCCTTTTCCCTGGCCCGGCACCTGGGCTGCGCCCGCTGCGTGCTGGTCGGGGCCCAGCTGGCCTCCACCAACCCGTGGGGGCTGAGCTACGCCACGGGCACGGTCAAGGACGCGCCCGAGGCCGGGGAGCGGGAGCTGATCAACGAACACCCCCAGCTCTGCCCGGTGACCACGCCCTTCGGGGAGCCGCTCTTCACCACGCTCAACTTCCTGGACGCGGCCCTGTGGCTGTCCGAGGAGATCCGCGTGTCCGGGGTGCCCTGCGTGAACACCTCGAAGGCGAGCATCCTGTTCGGGGAGGGCATCGAGTACGACGAGGAGCCCGTGCTTGCGGGCCGTGCGCCGAGCATGAAGGATCTGTTCCGGCCCGAGCCGCCGCGCGTGGACCGGGAGGAGGCGGGCCGCTGGCTGCGGCGGGAGATCCGGCTGTGGACCAGCGTGGCCGAGGCCGCCCGGACCCTGCTGGGCGACGACACCCCGGCCATGGCGGCCAAGGGCATGGCCATCCTGGAGCAGCTGGACAGGAACAACGTCACCTATCTGGCGGAGCGGTTCAGGGGATTCAGCAACGGCGAATTCTACCGGCTGGTCTTCGAGGGGGACGAATCCTCACGGCGCAAGGGGCTGCGCCTGTATTTCCGCAACGTGCTCGCCATGAGCGGCGAATTCCTCGGCCTGCTCGGAAACGCCCTGAAATCCCTCTAGAGATCGCGGCGGCAGGCCAGCGGCATGCGCCAGCCCGTGCCGAAGGAGCGCGGGGTGAGCTTGATGCCGGGCGCGGCTTGGCGGCGCTTGAACTCCGCGATGCGCACCAGGTTGAGGACCCGGCTCACCGTGGCCTCGTCAAAGCCCGCCGCGACGATCTCGTCCTTCGACTGGTGGTGCTCGATGTGCCGGGCCAGGATGGCGTCGAGCACGGCGTAGTCGGGCAGTGAGTCCTGGTCCTTCTGATCGGGCCTCAGCTCGGCCGACGGCGGCTTGGTGATGATCGCCTCCGGGATGTGCGGGGCGACGTTGGCGTTGTACCATTTGGCCAGGTTGAACACCCCGGTCTTGTCCACGTCCGAGATGACCGCGAACCCGCCGGACATGTCCCCGTAAATGGTGCAATAGCCCACGGCCAGCTCGGACTTGTTGCCCGTGGTCAGGAGCATGGCCCGGTACTTGTTGCTGAGCGCCATGAGCAGGTTGCCCCGGATGCGCGACTGGATGTTCTCCTCGGTGGTGTCCGGCGCAAAGCCCTCGAAGGGGCCCGCCAGGGTCTTCTCGAACTGGGCCATGATCGGCTCGATGGGCAGGGTCAGGGTCTTCACCCCGAGATTTTTCGCCAACTCCAGGGAATCGTCGATGGACCCCCTGCTCGAATAGGGCGAGGGCATGAGCACGCAGGTCACGTTCTCCGCGCCCAGGGCCTCGGCGGCCACGGCGGCGGTCACGGCCGAGTCGATGCCCCCGGACAGCCCGACGAGGGCTGTGGAAAAACAGCTCTTGCGCACGTAGTCGCGGGTGCCGGTGACCAGGGCGCGCCAGGTCTCGGCCTCGCGGCGGAAATCGTCGTCGGCCACGGTGTTGGCCGAGGGGTTGTCCGTGTCCACCACGATGACGTCCGTATCGAATCCCCTGGCCCGGGCCATGAGCGCGCCGTCGGGCGCAAACGCGCAGGACCGGCCGTCAAAGACCAGGTCGTCGTCGGCCCCGGCCTGATTGACGTAGACCATGGGCACTCCGTATTTGCGGGCCACGGCCCCGAGCATGTCCTCGCGCAGTTGCTGCTTGCCCAGGGAGAGCGGCGAGGCCGAGAGGTTGACGAGCACGTCCGGGCCTTGGGCGCAGGACTCCTCCAGCGGATCGCGCGAATAGGTTCGAGCCTCCCAGTAGTCCTTGTCGTTCCAGGCGTCCTCGCAGATGGTCACGGCCACGGTCCAGCCCTTGTGGCGAATGATGTTGGCCTCGGGGTCCCCGGCCGGGGCGGGCTCGAAATAGCGCGCCTCGTCGAACACGTCGTAGGTGGGCAGCAGGGTTTTGCGCACGGCCTTGACGATCTCGCCGCCCTCGCAGAATAGGGCGCAGTTGAAGACCGACTTGCCCAGGCGTGAGGGGTTGCGCTCCACCGTGCCGAGCAGCAGGGGCGGGCCGTCCCTGAGCTCGCGGGCCAAGGCCTCGGCGTGCTCGCGGGTGCGCTCGATGAAGCCGTTGTAGAGCAGGAGGTCTCGGGGGGGATAGCCGGTCAGGGCCATCTCCGAGGTCACGCAGAGGTCCGCGCCGAGGGAGCGCGCGTGGCGGGCCGCGTCCAGTATCCTGGCCGCGTTGCCGTCCAGGTCGCCGACAATGGGATTGAGTTGCAGGAGGCCGATTTTCATGGGGCCGTGATACGCCAAAGCCGCGCCGGGGGCAATACGTGGACCCGCTTCTTGTTGCCCGGAACGCGCCGGCGGGGGCTAGGCCCGGTCCTTGCAGAAAAGTAACCCCGGCGTCAGGCAAATGGCGACATGGCGTGCAGGGCGACCCCGTTTTCGGCTCGGGAATCGTTTGTCGTGTAAATAAAAACGGCGAAATACCTCAAGGTATTTGGCTTTTGCGTCGAATAATCATACGGTCGGTGTATGATCAAAATGAGCATGCAGCGATAATTGCTTCGAAACCGTGGGCGCCGACAGGTAGAATATGAGAAAAAAGGCTTTGATTACAGGAGTAACCGGACAGGACGGTTCCTATTTGGCGGAGCTTCTGCTCGGCAAGGGCTATGAGGTGCACGGCCTGAAGCGCCGGGCCTCGCTGTTCAACACCGAGCGGGTGGAGCACCTGTACCAGGACCCCCACGAGGAGGACCAGCGGTTCATCCTGCACTACGGCGACATGACCGACGCCACGAACCTGATCCGGGTCGTGCAGGAGGTCCAGCCCGACGAGATCTACAACCTGGCCGCGCAGAGCCATGTGGCCGTCTCCTTCGAGACCCCGGAATACACCGCCGACACCACGGCTTTGGGTCCGTTGCGCCTGCTGGAGGCCATCCGCATCCTGAAGCTGGAGGGCAAGACCCGGTTCTACCAGGCGTCCACCTCCGAGCTGTTCGGCAACTCCGGGGTGGACAAACAGGGCGAAATGACGCCGTTCGCGCCGCGTTCGCCCTATGCTGCGGCCAAGCTCTACGCCTACTGGATCACGGTGAACTACCGCGAGGCCTACGGCTTGCACGCCAGCAACGGCATCCTGTTCAACCACGAGTCCCCGCGCCGGGGCGAGACCTTCGTCACCCGGAAGATCACGCGCGGGCTGACGCGCATCGCCGCGGACCTGGACGAATGCCTGTGGCTGGGCAATCTCGACGCCCGCCGCGACTGGGGGCATGCCGCCGACTTCACGGAGATGATGTGGCTGATGTTGCAGCAGGACACCCCGGACGACTACGTCATCGCCACCGGCACCAGCTATTCGGTGCGCGACTTCGTGGAGCTGGCCGGGCGCGAGCTGGGCATGGACATCGCCTGGCGGGGCAAGGGGGTTGACGAAGAAGGGTTCGACGCGAAAAGCGGCGCCGTCCTGATCAGGATCGACCCCAGATACTATCGCCCGACCGAAGTGGACAGCCTGACCGGCGAGGTGGGCAAGGCCCGGGAAAAGCTGGGCTGGACGCCCAAGACTTCTTTCAAGACCATGATCGCGGAGATGGTCGCTTCCGACCTGGAAAAGGCCAGGGCCGAAGTGCTCTGCCGGGAAAACGGCTACGACGCGCCGTCCATGTGCCGGGGGGAATGATGCGCAAGGATGCCCGGATTTTCGTGGCCGGCCACCGGGGGCTGGTGGGTTCGGCCATTGCCAGGCGGCTTCGGGACGCGGGGTATGCGGACCTGATCCTGCGTACCCATGGGGAGCTGGACCTGACCAGCCAGGCCGAAGTGGCCCGGTTCTTCGAGGAGGAGCGGCCCGAATACGTGTTTCTGGCTGCGGCCAAGGTCGGCGGCATCCACGCCAACAACACCTATCCGGCGGACTTCATCCGCGACAACCTGCTGATCCAGACCAACGTGATCGATTCCGCCTATCGCACCGGCACGCGCAAGCTCCTGTTTCTCGGGTCGTCGTGCATCTACCCGCGCGAGGCCCCGCAGCCCATCCCCGAGGACGCCCTGCTGACCGGGCCGCTGGAGAAGACCAACGAGAGCTATGCGGTGGCCAAGATCGCGGGCATCAAGCTCTGCCAGGCCCTGCGCCGCCAGCACGGATTCGACGCCATCAGCGCCATGCCCACCAACCTGTACGGGCCGGGTGACAACTACCACCCCGAGAACTCCCACGTCATCCCCGGCCTGATCCGCCGCTTCCACGAGGCCAAGGCGGACGGGAGCGCCGAGGTGGTCGTCTGGGGCACCGGCACCCCGCTACGGGAGTTCCTGCATGTGGATGACCTGGCCGACGCCCTGGTCTTCCTCATGGAGACGTATTCGGGCAAGGAGATCGTCAACATCGGCACGGGCGGCGAGTTGACCATCCGCGAACTGGCCGAACTCGTGGCGCGCGTGGTTGGTTTCAGTGGCCGCATCCGGTTCGAGCGGCCCGAGATGGACGGGACGCCCCGCAAGCTGTTGGACAGCCACCGCCTCATGGACATGGGCTGGAGCCCGAAGCGGTCCCTGGAAGAGGGGCTGTCCGAGGCCTACGCCGACTTTCGCGGGACGGTCGGCGCATAAGGAATCGGGTCCAGGGAACGCGCGTCTCCGGGCCCGTCAAACGAATGGTTGGTGAATGAACGAAGTGCAGGCATTTTCATGACGCAGGCGGCAACACTCATATCGGTCGTGGTCCCCACCTACAACCAGGCGCAATACCTGGGCGCATGCCTGGATTCCATCTGGTTTCAGGACTACCCGAACATCGAGATCGTCGTGGTGGCCGACCCGTCCCCGGACGACACCGCCGAGGTCCTGGCCGCATTCCGCCGGAGCGTGGCCCGCAACACGGTGTCCCACGCCGCGCGGCTGGAGCCGGACGGCACCGTGTCCCGCGCCGAATATCCCCGGTACCGCGCCGAGGGCCGCTCCCTGGTCATCCATGAGAGCCCGGTCCGGCTGGGGCACACCCCGTCCTACAACAAGGGGTTCGAGCTGGCCTCGGGCGAGTACTGCACCTACATCGCCTCGGACGACATCTGCCACCCGCAGATGCTCTCGGAGCTGGCCGGGCCGCTCGACCGCGACGAGGCGGATTTCGTCTTTTCCGACATGTTCGTGGTGGACGACGCCATGCGCATCCTGCGCGAGTTCCGGTTGCCGGACTACAGCTTCGAGGCGAGCTTCTGCGACTGGTACCTGTGCGGCGTGTCCAAGCTCTACCGCCGCTCGCTGCATGAACGGTTCGGCTACTACGACGACGGCTACACGGCCAACGACCACGAATGCTTCCTGCGCTTCGCCATAAACGGCGCGCGCTTCAAACACGTACCCAAGACGCTTTACTCCGTGCGCAGCCACGATCAGCGCGGCCAGGACGTGCACAGCGAGGCGAGCTGGAGGAAGTTGCTGGCCGAATCCAGCGAACTGGTCCGGCGCGCGCGGGCGTTCCGCGAGCGGGAATCGTTCGGTGACGGAATGATTTTGGAATGAGAACTGCATGATTCCGCCGGTAGGGCCATTTTTCCGCCTCGGGCGTCGGAAAATGGACCGGACAACGGGAGATGACACGGGTCGTGCACGGCCTTTTCGCGAAGGCGCAATCGGGAGACGAAGTAACAGTGAATAGTTGCAACACGGTCCCCATGCCTAAGGAACTCCTGCTCGACGGGTATATCCGCGACGACCTGTGCGTCGATCTTTTCGCGAAGATCGAACGGGAGGTCGACGTCGCCTCGATTCGCCACGCCGGGACGCGCATTTGGCCCCTGATCAAGCTGAGCGTCTACCAGCAGGCCTTCAACCCGGACAAGCCGTTCCTGGTGTTCCGCCGGGAACGGGTGCAGCGGGTGCGGATCGCCCGCGACGCCGCGGCCTACGAGGCCATGAGAAACGGCGCGGGGAGGACGGACGCCCTGTTCTTCTGCCTGCTGCACGAATACTCGCCCACTCCGGGCGGCCTGCACGAAAACCGCTACGTGGACCCCCTGATCGACGCCTTTGCCGGGGAGCGCTCCTTCCTGAAATTCGAATTCGAGGAAGCGGGGACGCCCGGCAGCTTCCCGAGGAAGACGCCCTCGGTGTTCTGGCAGCACCTTGAAAGCCGCGAGGACATCCCGTCCGCGCGGCTCGAACCCATCGAGAATTTCGGGCCCGTCCGGGAGGCCGTGCGCGAGGCGTTCGGGATGGACCTGGACGAGCGCCTGTTCCAGCAGCAGATGGAGATCGTCAACGCCTATGCGGACGAGTTCGCGAACATGCTCGACATCCTCCAGCCTGGCGCGGCGTTTCTGGTCAGCTACTACCACATGATCGGGATGTCCCTGATCAAGGCCTGCCGCAGGCTGGGAATTCCGTCCGTGGATATCCAGCACGGCGCGCAGTCCATGCACCCGTTCTATTCGCCCCTGGGGCTGGTCCCGGAGGGCGGCTGGGATTTCTATCCCGACTTCTTCTGGGTCTGGGGGGAAAACGAGGCGGAGAATATCGCCGGCGGCGTCCTGCCGCAAGGGCGCTCAGCGCACCGCCCCGTGGTCGGCGGGAACCTCTGGTTCGATGGATTCGACAAGGAAGACGGCTTTGAGGCCTCCGAGGAGATGCGGGCGCTCGACCGCGCCGTGGCCGGACGGGAACGGGTCATCCTGACGGCCCTGCCGCGCGTCGCCAACGGGGTGCCCGAATACCTGCTCGAAGCTCTGGCGGCGTCCCCTGAGGGGTGGCTCTGGCTCTTCCGCCAGCACCCGTACCACAAGGACCGGGAAGGAGACGTCCGGCTGATGCTTCCGCCCGAGCTCGCGGAGAAGGTCGAGAGCCGCGCGGCCAACAGCCTGCCCCTGCCCGCGCTCCTCAAGCGCAGCACGAATTTCGTTACCGGCTGCTCCAGCAGCCTGTACGAGGCCCTCTGCTTGGGGACCCATTCGGTCCTGACCCACCTGCGCGGGGCGTTTTATTTCAAGGAATTCCTCGCGTCGGGCATGGTGGACATCGCCCGCACCGCGCCGGAGCTCATCCAGGCCCTGGACGGCAGCCCCGACAGGGGCGCCACGTTGGCCTCCTTCAGGCCGTACCTGAACAATCGGGGGCGCGCCAAGGCGGCCCTTGATCGCATCCTCCTCCCCCGCGCGGCCGGACCCGCCGGGGAGCTTCCGGCGCCGTCGATCCGGGATGCGGCGTTCTCGGCCCCCGCCATGAACGCGCGGCCGTGGGGCGGTCCCGCATGCGTGTCCGAAGCCAAAAGGAACAGCTGAATGCTCACCAAAAAAGTATGGAAGCACATCAACCTGGAACGGTTGAACCGGACCATCGCCTGGCGCCGCGAGGTGCATGAGGAAGTGAAGGTCGACGGCGTCAGGGCCCGGTATTCCGGCGCCCGGACCGTCTGCCCTGTGTGCGGCGGCGAAGACACCGAGGAACTCGCGGTCATTTTCAGCCTGCCTTACCGGGAGTGCCGGAATTGCGGCCATGCCTTTTGCGGCGTGGCCGTGGACCCGGACTACATCGCGGAGATCTATTCGGGCGAGACCAACTATCTCCGGGAATACGCCGACATGGACATGTATCTGCGCAGGGTGGAGGAGATCGCCGAGCCCAAGGTGGCCTACGTGGCCTCCCTGTGCGGCGATCGCCGCGGGCTCTGGGTGGACGTCGGCTGCGGGTGCGGCCATACGCTCTACGCGGCCAAGCAGCACGGCTGGTCCACTCTGGGCATAGAGCCGGGATTTGCCGCGATGGAGACCCTGAACGGCCTGGGCATCGAGATCATAGACGCCTTCGTGGACGAGTCCAATGCCTCCGCGCTGATCAGAAACCCGGACGTCCTCTCGTTCTTCGGCGTCCTGGAGCACCTGGAGGACCCCGGCGCGATCCTGCGCGCCGTATCGGGCGCGATCACCCCGGAGACCAAGGTGGTCATCCAGGTTCCAAGGCATCCCTCCCTGAGTTCGTTCTGCTGCGTCTGCATGCCGGACATCACCGTCCGCCACATGATTCCCCCGCAGCATCTGCATATCTTCTCCGAAGAGTCCCTGGGCATCATCCTGGGGGATGCCGGCCTGGAGATCGAACACGTCTGGGCCTTCGGGCAGGACTTCTACGAATTGCTCAGTTGCGTGTCCATGCCGAACGACATCGAAACCAGCCGTTGGCCGAGGAGCCTCATGGGCTGCGTCAACGACGTGCAGAGGGTTCTGGATGAGCATGGACTCAGCGACAACATGATCGTCACGGCCACGAAACGGCGTGACGGCTGATCAACAAAGGAGCCGCAGGTACAATGTCCCGAATCGAGAGCGCGTATTTTTGTGATTTGTCGCATACCGGGCAGGGGGTGTCCTCCGACACCATGCCGTACCGATCCGGCTGCCTGGCCGCATATCTGAAAAAGAATTTTTCCGCCGATCTCCATTGCGGCATCTATAAGTTCGTCGACGACTTCGACGCCGGATTCAGAGAGCGCACCCCGGATGTGGTCTGTTTTTCCAACTTCGTCTGGAACGAACAACTCAATCTCCGGCTGGCCCAGCGCGTGAAGGATTTTTCCCGCGATATCGTGGTTGTTTTCGGCGGCCCCCAGTTCCCCCGCATGGACGACGGCCAGGGCGCTTTTCTGCGGGACAATCCGCAGATCGACTTCTTCATTGAAAAAGAGGGCGAACGGGCAATGCTCGGCTTGTTCAATGCACTCCGGGAGCATCCCGGCGATCTGGACGCGGTCAAATCCCTGCGCCTGCCGAGCGTCAGGAGCTACTGCAACGGCGAATTCCTGAGCTCGGACTATGCCCCGAAGATTCTTGATCTCTCCGAAGTGGTCTCGCCGTATACCACCGGGCTGATGGCCCCGTTCTTCAGGCAGAACCTCATGCCCGTGCTGCAGACCAGCCGGGGATGTCCGTTCACCTGCACCTATTGCGTGGAGGGCGATCCCTACCACTCGACCATCGGGAAGCATCCCGACGCGACGCGGTTCTCCCGGGAGATCGACTACATCGCCAAGGAGGTCACGGCCTGCGACGGCAACACGCTCCTCAACCTGGCTGATTCGAATTTCGGCATGTATCCCGAGGACATCGAGTACGCGAAATGCATGGGGGAGAGCATCGGCCAATACGGGTTCCCCTCCTACATCCACGTGGCCACGGGCAAGAACAACAAGCAGCGGGTCAACGACGTGGTCCGGCTCGTCAACGGCCGCATGCGCGTTTCCGCCTCGGTGCAGAGCCTGGACAAGGAGGTTCTCGAAAACATCAAGCGGTCCAACATCGACACCGAGGAACTGGCCATACTCGGCAAGGAGGCCATCAACCGCGGGGGAGACTGCTTTTCCGAAATCATCCTGGCCCTGCCGGGAGACACCAGGGAGAAGCATATCTCGGGCGTCAAGCGCCTGATCGACTCCGGCTTCAACCACATCGCACTCTATACCCTGATGGTCCTGTCCGGGTCGCTGATGGACGACAGGGACCACCAGGAAAAATACGGCATGGACATCCGCTACAGGGTTCTGCCCAGGTGTTTCGGAAAATACGAATTCCTCGGCAAGAGCATCGGCTGCGCCGAGTACGAGGCCGTCTGCGTCGCCCAGGACTCGCTCTCCTTCGAAGACTACATGGAGTGCCGGTGCTTCGCGCTCACCGTCTTCGCCTTTTACAATGACAAGGCCTTCGGATATCTGCAAAACATTCTGGAGCATTACGGTGCTCCGGTGTCGGAATGGATATCGAGAATACACGACCTGTGCATGGCGCCCGGTTCCAGCCTCCGTGAGATCTACGCCCACTTCGCCCGGGAGACGGAAAACGAGCTTTTCGCGTCGCCCGCGGACATCTTGCGGTTCGCGGACAGCCCGGGAACGATCGAGAAATACATGAACGGCGAATTCGGGTACAACCTGCTGTACACCTTCAAGTACAAGATCATCGTCCCGGCGTTCCGGGAGGCCTGCGACATCGCCGTCCAGGCCTTCACCTCGCTCCTTGGCGAGATGGGAGTCTTCGATCCGTCGGCGTCCTCGCGCTACGTGGAGGAGCTCGGCCGGTACATCTCCAGCAAATGCGGCGACATGTTCAATGCGAACGACATTCGCGGCGTGCGGTTTTCCTATGATTTTCCCGGCAGGGAGCGGCGCGGGGACTGGACCCTGGGCGACGACGGGCAGGCCGAGGAGACTTCCTGCGACTTCCTCTACCCGGAGGAGACGAGGCGGAACCTGGCCACGCTGAGCAAGCTTTTCGGCACGGACGAGCAGGGGCAGGCGCGGATATTCACGCGTATCCCCATCCAGAGCCTCTATCGGGTCCCGGCGGCCGTGGAGCGGGATTGACCATGCCCAACGTCGTCCATGTCCTCGACTACGGGGTCGGCAACCTCTTCAGCATCGCCAACGCCCTGCGGACCTGCGGGGTCGAGACGGTCCTGGCCTCCGGTCCCGGGGATCTGAAGGACGCGGAACGGATCATCCTGCCCGGCGTGGGCGCCATCGGCCCGGCCATGCGCAGCCTTGTCGAGCGGAACCTCGTCGAGGCTGTTCGCGAGCGGGTCCTGGACGGCCTTCCTCTGCTGGGCATCTGCCTGGGCATGCAGATGCTCTTCGACGTATCCGAGGAGTTCGGGGAGCACGAAGGGCTCGGGCTCGTGCCCGGCCGGGTGAAGATGATTCCCGGCACCACTACGGAGGGAGGCTCGCTGAGGATTCCGCACATCGGCTGGAATCGTATCGGGCCAGTTTCCCCGAACGGCTGGAACGAGGGGGTATTCGCCGACCTGGCCGAGGGGCAGGCGTTCTATTTCGTGCATTCCCTCACGGGTTGGCCCGATGACGAGGGCCACAGACTCGCCGACTGCGTCTATGGCGGCCACCGGATTTCCGCCGCCGTGCGAAACGGCAATGTCTGCGGCGTACAGTTTCATCCGGAAAAAAGCGGCCCGGCCGGGTTGTCGGTCTTGCGGCGGTTCGTTGCCTTGTGATGCGGTGGATGTTTCATGCTGCCTGGGCGGAACCCGGACGGCATGTCCCGAAATTTGTTTGGAAGAGTTGCTCCCGCGATGTCGCACAGTTTTGAAACAGCCCCTGGGATACAGTGTATGAACGACATTTCCTCAAAACGAATTCTGGTCACAGGATGCTGCGGCACGATCGGACGGGCGTTGGTCCGTCAACTCGTCTGTGATCTGTCGCCGCAAGCCGTCATCGGCTTGGACAACAATGAAAGCGAACTCTTTTTCCTGGAGCGGCAATATCCGGACAGCCCGGCCTCCTTCTATCTCGGGGATGTCCGTGACGTGGAGCGGCTGACTTCGCTCATGCGCCAGGTGGACGTAGTCTTCCACACCGCCGCGTTCAAGCACGTCTTCCTGTGCGAGCGCTCCCCGGAAGGGGCCATCCACAACAACGTTCTCGGGGTGGAAAACGTCATCACTGCCGCCACCCGCGCCGGGATCGAGACAGTGATATTCACGAGCTCGGACAAGGCCGTGAACCCGACGAGCGTCATGGGGGCCTCCAAGCTCCTGGGCGAAAAACTCTTCAGTGCGGCCAACATGCTTTCCTCGGGCGACGGCCCCAAGTTCTCCACCACCCGTTTCGGCAATGTCCTTGGCTCGCGCGGCTCCGTCATTCCGGTGTTCCGGAAGCAGATTGCGGCGGGCGGGCCGGTGACCCTGACCCACCCGGACATGACCCGGTTCATCATGAGCGTGGACCAAGCAGTCCGCTTGGTCATCGATACGGCCTCGCTGGCCAAGGGCGGCGAGGTCTTCATCACCAAGATGCCGGTCATCCGCATTCCCGACCTGGCCGAGGTCATGCGAGACAGCCTCGCTCCCCTCTACGGCCTGGACCCCAGGGACATCCCCATCGAGGTTGTCGGGCCGAGGCCCGGCGAGAAGCTCTACGAAGAGCTCATGAATACCGAAGAGGTCCGGCGCAGCATCGAACTGGAAAAATACTTCCTGCTCGTCCCGGCCCTGGACAACCGGGCCAACGACGTCATCTACGACTATCCCGGCAGCCTGGGGAAGGGGGTGGAGCTGCCCTACAATTCCGCCAACGTGCCCGTCATGTCCAAGGAGGAGTTGCGGAAGATGCTGGCGGAATCCGGACTGCTGGACCGGGCCGCGACGTCCGCCACGGAGTGCGAACAATGCGAGTCTTGATATTGGGGGGCGACGGCTACCTGGGGTGGCCCACGGCCATGCACTTGAGCGCCCAAGGGCACGAAACGGCCGTTGCCGACAACTACCTCCGCCGCAACCTGTGCCGTGAGGTCGACGCCCCGGCCCTGTATCCCGTTCCGACGCTGTCCGCCAGGTGCCGCCTCTGGAAGGAGGTCTCCGGCAGGGACATCGCGTCTTTTGTCAGGGACCTCCGCGTGTATGAGGAGATGGCCGAGGTCTTCAGGGAGTTCCGGCCCGAGGGCGTGGTCCATTACGCCGAGCAGCCGTCGGCGCCGTACTCCATGCTCGACAGGAAGGCCGCGCGCCTGACCCTGGACAACAACCTGCAGACCACCCTGAATCTGGTCTACGCCGTCCGGGAGTTCGCGCCTTCGGCCCAAATCGTCAAGCTCGGCACCATGGGGGAGTACGGCACGCCGAACATCGACATCGAGGAGGGCTGGATCGACATTGAGCACAAGGGGCGCAGCGACAGATTTCTCTTCCCCCGCCAGGCCGGCAGCCTCTACCACACCACGAAGATCATGGATACGGACATGCTGTGGCTCTACGCCCGGCTGTGGGGGCTGGCTGTGACGGACCTCATGCAGGGGCCGGTCTACGGCATCGTCACCGACCAGACCGAACGGCATCCCGGCCTGCGTCCCTTCTTCAACTACGACGCGGTGTTCGGGACCGTGCTTAACCGCTTCGTGGTCCAGGCGGTCTCCGGCTGCCCGCTGACGGTCTACGGCAAGGGCGGCCAGACTCGCGGGTACATAAATATCCGCGACACGCTGGAGTGCGTCCACCTGGCGGTCGAAAACCCGGCCGCGCCGGGTGAGCTCCGCGTGTTCAACCAGTACACGGAAACATTCTCCGTGCTCGAGCTGGCCGAACGGGTCCGCAGGGCGGGGAGCCGCCTGGGCCTCGACGTCGCCGTCGAGCACCTGGACAACCCGCGCACGGAGGCCGAGTCGCACTACTATAATCCCGCCCATTCCGGTCTCACCAACCTGGGGTTGGTCCCGCACCTGCTGGACGAGGATGCCCTGGTCGAGCTGATGGGCGTGGTCGGTGAGTTCGCGGACCATGTGGACCCGCGCGTCCTGCGCCCCGAGGTTTCCTGGAAATGAGGACGGAAGAAATCCTACAGCCCACCCCGGAGCGATCCCGGAGGTCAAACGGCATGACGGAACGGATGGAACGAAAACAGGAAGGCTTGCTATGAGATGGAGCAGCAGTTTCCATGTCGGCCGACGCGCCGTGGGCCGGGGTGAGCCGGTCTATGTCATCGCCGAGGCAGGCGTGGCGCATTTCGGAGACCCGGACAAGGCCATGCGCCTTGTGGACCTCGCCGCGGACGCGGGTGCGGACGCGGTGAAGTTTCAGATGTTCAGCACCAAGGCCATGATCTGTTCCGCCTCGGCGGAATGGCGCGAGCGCATGGCCCCGAAGGAGCTGCCCCCCGAGGTCTTCGCCGACATCCGCGCGTATTGTGCCGAGCGGGGCATCGTCTTTTTGTGCACGGCGCACGACGAGCCCAGTCTTGAGGCCTTGGCCGTCCTCGACCCCCCGGCCTATAAGATCGGCTCGGGCGAGTTGCGCAACTGGAAGTTCATCGAGGCCGTGGCCGCTCTCGGCAAGCCGGTCTTCTGGTCCACCGGCATGTACAACGCCGAGGAGGTAGCCAAGGGGCTCGAATGCTTCGCCAAGGCGGGCAACCCGGACGTGGCCGTGCTGCACTGCGTGACCAGCTATCCGACGCCGCCGGAGCAGGTCAACCTGCGGGCGGTCCCCTGGCTGGCCCGGGAATTCGGGGTTGTCGCCGGCTATTCCGACCACACCGTTGGAGAGCACTTCCCCCTGGCTGCAGCCGCCCTCGGGGCCAAGGTGCTCGAGAAGCACATCTCCCTCGATTTCAACGTCCCCAACGCCCAGGACTGGAAGGTCTCCCTCGACGGGCAGGGCCTGAAGGGCATGATCGAACGGCTGCGGGAGATCGAAAGCGGCCTCGGGATAGGGGACAAGCGGCCTGCCCGGTCGGAAGAGGCGAGCGTGGATTGGGCGAGGAAGAGCCTCGTGACCAGGGTCGCCGTTCCCGCGGGGACCACGCTGCGCCGCGAACATCTGGTCTGCAAACGCCCGGGCTACGGCATTCCGCCGGACCAGGAGGACCTAGTGGTCGGGCGCGTCGCCTCCCGGGACATTCCCGAGGATACCCTCATACGATTGGAGATGTTTTCATGAAGAAGCGCAAGGTCTGCATCGTCCTGACCAGCCGGGGAAACTACGCCAAGATGCTCTGCGTTATGCGGGCCATCGAGGCCTCCCCGAACCTGGAACTGCAGTTGATCGTCGGCGGAGGGCTGGTCACCCAGAAGCACGGCTACAAGATTTTCCAGTACATCAAGGAGGAGTTCACGGTCCACCGTATCATACACTTCCTGGTCGAAGGCGAGAACATGATCAGCATGGCCAAGTCCTCGGGCCTGGCCCTGTCCGAATTCGCCACGGCATTCGACGATCTCAAGCCCGATATGGTCATCGTCATCGCCGACCGCTTCGAGTGCCTGCCCATCGCCATGGCCGCGACCTACATGAACATTCCGCTGGTGCACATCGAAGGGGGAGAGGTCTCCGGCTCCATCGACGAGAGCATCCGCCACGCCATCACCAAGATGGCGCACCTGCACTTTCCGGCCACCCATGAATCCGCCCTGCGCATCGAGCGCTTGGGCGAACCGGCCGAATCGATCTTCGCCGTGGGCAGCACGAGCCTGGACGCCATCAACACCATCGACTGCGACGACCCGGAGCCCTTCCGGCACCTCCAGGAAGAGGTGGGCGTCGGAGGGCTCATCGATTTCTCGAAGCCCTACCTGCTGGTCATCCAGCACCCGGTGACCACGGAATACGACGACAACAGGGCCCACGTGGACCAGACCCTGGCCGTGATCGAGGGACTGGACATCCAGACGGCCTGGATCTGGCCGAACATGGACGCGGGATCGGACGGCATCTCCACGGGAATCCGGTCGTACCGGGAAGAGAGGAACCCGCCGAACATCCGGTTCTACAAGGGGCTTCCCATCCAGTTCTTCGCCCCGCTGCTGAAAAAGACCGCCTGTTTCGTCGGGAACTCGTCGAGCGGCATCCGCGAGTCGTCCTTCCTGGGCGTGCCCTGCGTCAATATCGGCGCCCGGCAGGCCGGCCGGGAGCGGGCCTCCAACGTCGTCGACGTCCCCTACGAGCGCGAGGCGATCAAGCGGGGCATCCTGCAGCAGCTGGCTCATGGACACTACCCGTTGGACACCACGTTCGGCGACGGCAAGGCCTCGGAAAAGATCGTCGAAAAGCTCGGCACCTACGACTTCGTCATCCAGAAACGCATCACCTACTGAGCGCCGCACATGGAACAGACACACATCATTCCCGGGGCGTGTTGGGCCCTGGTGCCCGCCCGGGGCGGCTCCAAGTCCATCCCGCTCAAGAACATCCACCCCGTGGCCGGGCGTCCGCTGCTGTCCTACTGCCTGCGGGCCGCGGCCGGCTCGCGGCATATTTCCCGGATAATCTGCTCCACGGATCACGCGGAGATCAAGGCCGTGGCGCAGGCCGGGGGAGCCGAGGTGCTCGACCGGACGCCGGAGCTGTCCGGAGACGACGTGGCCAGCATAGACGTGGCCCAGGACGCCCTGCGCCGCCTGGCGGAACGGGAAGGGCGCCTGCCGGAAGTCCTGGCCCTGATCCAGCCGACGTCCATCTTCCTGACCCCGGAACACGCGGACGAGGCGCTCTCCGCGCTGCTCGGCGATCCCCGGGCCCGGAGCGTCCAGACCGTGGTCCGAGTGCCCCATCACCACCACGCCTTCAACCAGCGCCGCCTGTCTGAGGACGGGAGGGAGGTGGCCTTCGCCTTTCCCGAGAAACGCAGGCCGCCCTACAACCGCCAGAGCAAGCCCGTGTTCTACGCCCTGGGGAACTTCATCGCCACGCGGGTCCGGGCCCTGCTCGAAGGGCACGGCTTTTTCGCCGAGCCGAGCACGCCCGTGGAGATTCCCCTGTTGTACGGATTCGACATGGATGCGTCCGAGGACGTTCCGGTGGCGGAGGCCTATCTGCGGACAGGGCTGGTCAGGCTCTAGCTGTGAAGTTATAGGAGGTTGTTCACTCGGCCCTAATCGGTCAAATTGTGTTTACGAAGACGCAATTGCCGAAAGGAGGACCGAGTGAACATTCATGCCAATGCCAGATTGACGCCGATTCGT
>NZ_JBGLYH010000053.1:0-25070 GCF_041414475.1 Pseudodesulfovibrio karagichevae | reverse complement strand
GACGAATCGGCGTCAATCTGGCATTGGCATGAATGTTCACTCGGTCCTCCTTTCGGCAATTGCGTCTTCGTAAACACAATTTGACCGATTAGGGCCGAGTGAACAACCTCCTATAACTTCACAGCTAGGCCTGCTTGAGCACCGGCAGGGTGAAGATGAATTTGCTGCCTTGGCCGGGGGTGCTTTCGGCCCAGATGTGGCCGCCGTGTTCGTGGACGATGTGTTTGCAGATGGTCAGGCCGAGGCCGGTTCCGGCGGGGCGGTTGGACAGGTGTTCCCCGGCCTGGGTGAATTCCTCGAAGATGGATTCGAGGAGTTCGGGCTGGATGCCGATGCCGGTGTCGGCCACGCTGATGCGCACGGTGTCGTCCACGGTGCTGGCGGTGCAGGTGATGACGCCGTGGGGGGTGAACTTCACGGCGTTGGAGAAGAGGTTGACCATGACTTGCATGAGCCGGTCCATGTCGCCCTGGACCATGGGCAGGTCGGGCTCGATGTCCAGGCGCAGGGCCAGGTCGTTGTCGTCGAACAGGGACGAGGTCACTTCCACGGTCCTGTTGATGAAACCCTCGGGGTGGACGGGGGCCATGGCGTATTCGACTCGGTTGGCCTCCATCTTGGCCAGGTCGAGGACGTCGTTGATGAGCATGGTCAGCCGCTGGCCCTCGCCCGCGATGATCTCCAGATTTTTGCGGACCACCTCCATTTCGTTTCGCAATTCCTCGTCCGCGACCCGGTCCAGGACCGGGAAGATGGAGTTGATGAGCTTCTTGCGGGTGACCTTGGCGAAACCGAGCACGGCGGTCAGGGGGGTGCGCAGCTCGTGGGACACGGTGGACAGGAACTCGGACTTGGCCCGGTTGGCCTGATCCAGCTCCTTGGTCCGTTCGCGGACCCGGATCTCCAGTTGGTCGTGGCTGCGCTTGAGGGCCAGTTCCGAGCGTTTGCGCTCACTGACGTCGCGGGCCACGATGATGGCCTGGCGCTGCTCCTGGAAGGAGACCAGGCTGAGGGTCAGGTCCACCGGGACCGGCGGCGTGCCCTGGCAGAGCGGGCAGGAAAATTCGGTCTCCATGCGCACGGTCTTGGTCTCGTTGTGGAAAAGGTTGTCGGCGTGGCGGCGGATGTGGGGCGGCAGGATCTCTTTGAAGCGCAGGCCCCGGAGCTGGTCCGGGCCGCAGCCGAGCAGGGAGTCGGCCGCGCCGGAGATGTCCAGGATGACGCCGCTGTCCGCGTCCACCACGAAGATGGCGTCGTTGACCCTGTCGAGCAGGGCGCGGAAATGTTCGAGCTCGTCCAGCCGGCTTTTGAGTTCCGGGTAGTAGCTTTTGCTGATGGACCGTTTGCCCAGCCCGATGAGCTTTTCGCGCTCCGTGGCTTGGACCGGTTCGGGGTCAGCAGCTTTGTTTGAAGATTTGGATGAGCTCATCGGCCGTCGGTTGTTTGGGGTTGGTCAGCATGCAGGCGTCCGACAGGGCATTCCGGGCCAGCAGGGGCAGGTCCTCCTCGGTCATGCCCAGTTCGCAGAGGCTGTTGGTCACGCCCACGCTCCGCTTGAGCGTGCGGATGGCCTCCAGGGTGCGCTCTTTGGCATCCTCCTGGGAGGCATCGTCCGGGATGTCCGCGCCGAGCGCGATGCCCAGGCGGCGGTACTTTTCCGGTTCCGAGTCGTAATTGTAGGCGATGACGTGGTCCAGCAGGATGGCGTTGCACAGGCCGTGGGGCAGGTCCAGGAGACCGCCCAGGCTGTGGGCCATGGCGTGGACCGCGCCCAGGATGGCGTTGGAGAAGGCCAGGCCCGCGTAGGTGGAGGCGAGCATCATGCCGGTGCGCGCCTCCATGTC
The DNA here is from genome assembly GCF_041414475.1 of Pseudodesulfovibrio karagichevae. Taxonomy (NCBI): domain Bacteria; kingdom Pseudomonadati; phylum Thermodesulfobacteriota; class Desulfovibrionia; order Desulfovibrionales; family Desulfovibrionaceae; genus Pseudodesulfovibrio; species Pseudodesulfovibrio karagichevae. The sequence goes on along the minus strand of NZ_JBGLYH010000053.1, from coordinate 23,226 downwards.
GTGGGGCCGCTCGACCGCGTTGCGCAGGTGCAGGCGGATGAGGCGCATGGCCTCCATGGCGTTCAGGTCGGTGATGGCCGAGGAGGCGTTGGAGGTGAACGCCTCGACCGCGTGGGTCAGGGCGTCCAGGCCGGTGTGCGCGGTGAGTTCCGGGCCCATGGTCAGGGTCAGCCGGGGGTCGATGAGGGCCACGTCCGGGACCATGGTCTTGGACACGATGGCGATTTTGACCTTCCGGATGGTGTCGTTGATGATGCAGAACTGGGAGATGTCCGCGGCCGTCCCGGCGGTGGTGGGGATGCAGATAAGCGGCGGTCCGGGCCGCTCCACGTTGTCCACGCCTTCGAACTCGAGTATGTGCCGGTCGTTGGTGCAGACGATGCCGATGGCCTTGGCGCAGTCCATGGGAGAGCCGCCTCCCACGGCCACGATGGAGTCGCACCCCTCGCGTCGGTAGATTTCGGCCCCTGCCATGACCTCTTCATGGCGCGGGTTGGGGGTCACGTCCGCGAAGATGGTGCAGGTTACGCCTTCCCGGGTCAGGGAATCCACGACCTGTCCGGTACAGCCGATGTCCGCCAGGGCCTGACAGGAGACAACCAGGGCCTTTTTGGTGGAGAGGTTGGCCGCGTATTGCCCGGCCAGCATGGCCGCGCCCGCTCCGAAGACGAACTCCGGGGCCACGAATTTCCGTAATTCGGCATACTCCTCGCCGGGCATGGCTATTCTCCTTGTTCGAAAGAGTGGGCGCTTGGACCGGACCAACTGTTGGGCGGATATTTCCTACCGTTATCAAGAACAATATGGCCCTGCAAAGTCCTAGTCCATGATTTTCATCAGGCTCTCGATCTCTTCGCGGAGGCGGGAGAAAGCGGCGTTTTCGTCGCCCCCTTCCGTGCAGGCCGAGGCCAGGGAGGCGGCGGCCAGGGCCGCCGCGTTGGCCCCGATGGCCGTGCTCACGGACCGGACGGTGCCCGCCAGCTCTCCGGCCTTGGCCGTGTCGCCCGCGCCAATGGCCTGCTCCAGTTCCTCGAGCAGGAGGGCGAGTTCGCTTTTGGCCGTGACCAGGAAGTCGGCGAAGATGGCCTCGTCCACGCCGAGGTGTTCCATGGCCGAATCCGGGGTCCAGGTCGGCAGGGCGTCCATGGGCTCGGTCTCGGCATCGACGGTGCCCGCGTCCGGAGGCGGCGGGGGCGCGGTGCCGATGAGCCGGTTGATGATCACGGCCAGCTCATGGAAATCCACGGGCTTGGCCACGTAGTCGTCCATGCCCGCGTCCAGGCTCTTGTCCCGGAACTCCTTCAGGGCGTGGGCCGTGACCCCGATGATCGGGATGTGCGGGTCCGGGATGGGGCCGCCCGGCACGGCCGAGCGGATGGCCTTGGTGGTGGAGATGCCGTCCAGCACCGGCATTTCGATGTCCATGAGGATGAGGTCGAAGGGCTCGCGCTTGAGCAGGTCCAGGACCTCGAGGCCGGTCTTGGCCACGGCGTAGGTGTAGCCCAGGTCCTCGAGCTTGAGGGTGGTGACCATGATGTTGACGTCGTTGTCCTCGGCCACGAGCACGCGCACGGGCCGGGCCGGGGCGTCGGGCCGCCGGTTGAGTTCGGCCTCGTCCGGCAGGGGGCAGGAGAAGCCGGGTTCGAACCAGGCCGTGAAGGAAAAGGTGCTGCCCTTGCCCACGGTGGACTCCACCAGGATGTCCCCACCCATGAGCGAGATGAGCTGCTTGCAGATGGCCAGGCCCAGGCCGGTGCCGCCGAAGGCGCGCGTGGTCTGGGAGAAGCTCTGGAAGATGGAGTCCAGGAATTCGCGCGGGATGCCGATGCCCGTGTCCTCCACGGCAAAGGTCACGCCCACGGTCCGGGCCTCGTCCGGGGGCGTGTCCGAGGCGCCCCGCACGCGGATGGTGATGGCCCCGCGGTGGGTGAACTTGACGGCATTGCCCGCCAGGTTGACGAGCACCTGCCGCAGGGACAGGGGGTCGCCCTTGACGCAGTGGGGCACGGATTCGTCGATCTGAAGGGTCATGTCGAGGCCCTTCTGCCGGGCCTGGAGCTCGAGCCCCTTGATGGTCGTCCTGACGTGGAAGGGTAGGTCGAAGTCCACGTGGTCCAGTTCGAGCTTGCGCGCCTCGATCTTGGACAGGTCGAGGATGTCGTTGATGATGGACAGGAGGTGCTGGGCCGAGTCCTTGACGGTCTTGAGGTAGTCGCGCTGGTCCTCGGTCAGGTCGGTCTGCAGGGTGATCTCGGTCATGCCCACGATGGCGTTCATGGGGGTGCGTATCTCGTGGCTCATGGCGGCCAGGAATTCGGACTTGGCGCGGTTGGCGGCCTCGGCGTCCTCGCGGGTGCGCAGCAGGTCCTCCTGGGCCCGCCGGTTCTCGGTGACGTCGTCCCAGGCCCAGATGACGCCCTTGGACAGGTCGCGGCGGTCCACGGTCTTGCCGTACATGCGGCACCAGATCGTGGAGCCGTTCTTGCTCCGGAAGGCCTGTTCGGTGTTGAACTCCCCGCGTTCGGTCAGGGCGGCCTTGGCCGCCAGGACGAAGTCGTCCTCGGTCTGATAATGGCCGAGGAGCAGGTTCAGGGTGTTGTTCAGGATCTCCTCCGTGGAGTAGCCGAAGATCTCCGCGCCCCGCCGGTTGATGGTCACGATCCTGCGGCCCACGGACATGGCGATGCCCATCAGGGAGTTTTCCAGGATGGCCTCGAACTTGACCAGGTTCTGGCGGATGGCGTTCTCCGACTCCTTGCGCGCGGAGATGTCCCGGACGTTGGCCAGGATGGCGGGTTCGCCCCGGTAGGTGATGCGGGTCAGGTGGACCTCCACGTCGAATTCCCGGCTGTCCCGGTAGCGGCGCACGCGCCATTCCAGATGGTGGGGCCTGCCGCCGAGGACCTCGCGCATGATCCCGGACATGGAGTGCAGGGGGTTTTCCGGGCTGGACAGGTCCCGGGCCAGGGACACGCCCAGCGGGTCCATGCCCTCCAGGCCGAACATCTCGATCATGCGCTGGTTCACCTCCAGGATGCGGCCGTTGCCGTCGTGGATGATGATGGCGTCATAGGAGAAGTCGAAGATGGTCCGCAGGACCTCCTCGGATTGGCGCAATTCGCTGGTCCGCTCCTTGACCCGTTCCTCCAGGGTCCGGTGGGCGGTGCGCAGCTCCTTTTCGGCCCGCCGTCTGCGGGCGATGTTCAGGACCAGGGCCAGGATGATCAGGAATTGCAGGCCGCCGAACCCGAGCACGGCCAGGAGCACGCCGGAGTGCTCGCGGTAGAAGGAGTCGGGGCGGTTGCGGATGTCGCTGCCCGCCGGGAGGCTCGCCAGGTTGAGGTCGAAGCGCTTGAGCTGGGCGTAATCGAACTTGGGGGCGTAGGCGCTGCCCTGGAGGACCGGAATCTCGCGGGGGGCGCGTCCGGCCATCACGTGCAGGGCGATCTGGGCCATGGCCTGCCCCTGGTCGTGGCCGTTGGCGAGCATGCCGCCCACGATGCCGTGGCCCAGGTCCGCGTCGAGGATGCCGAAGACCGGCACCCGGGCGCGGGCCGAAACCGCCTCGGCCACCTCGTTCTTGTCGTAGAACCGCCCGTCCTTGTCCCGGTTGAACACGCTGAGCAGGATCAGGGAGTTGGATGGCAGCCCCTCGACATGCTTCAGGATCGCGCTCAGTTCCGAGTTCCCGCTGAACATCACGGTGACATTCGGGTCCAGGCCGAGCAGCTGCTCCTCGATGGACTTGCGCACGGCCACGCCCGTGCAGGTGTAGTCGTTGATCACGTACACGGTCCGGGCGCCGGGCCGGAGCCTGAGGCCGCAGTCGATGGTCTGCCGGGCATCCAGGACCTCGGCCACGCCCGTGAACATGGCGTAGTTATCGAGTTGGTCGGGCCGGAAGAAGTTCACCCCGCCGAAGACCACCGGAATGCCGGGAAAGAGCTCGTCGTGGTGGCGGCGCAGTAAGTCGTAGGCCGCGTTGTCCGTGGCCAGGATCAGGTCCAGGTTCACGCCCCGGTACTTGTGGGCGTAGACGTTCATGAGCTGCTGTTCGTAGTGGTCGTTGAACTCCACCCGCATGGTGTCCATGTACTCCACGTGCATGGTGATGCCGGTCTCGCGGGGCCGCAGCACGTCCATGAGGCCGCGGTTGACCTCGTCGGTCCAGAGGAACCCCTGGTGGAAGGAGTTGAGCAGGAGGATCTGCTTGCGGTCCGAGGCCCGGCCCGTAGCGGGCGCGAGCAGGACGGCCAGCGCCAGGACGGCGAGCAGGACGGGGCAAAGGACCCTGGGTGGACGAACCGGTAGGTGCATGACTACTCCTGCGATGGGAGAACCGTCCGTTCTCTAACAAATACGCGGGAATTAATAAAGTCCCTGCGCACTTGGGGCCGCTATGCCCGGCGCGGGGGGCAGCCGCAGCCGCCGGGCATGGTCTCCAGCAGGCGCACGCCCTCCGGGGTGTCGATGCGGGCGGCCATGCGCGGCGGCTCCAGGGGCGGCAGGGGGTGCACCTGAACCAGGTCCACCGGGCCCACGGCGTTCAGGACGGACCCCAGCCACTCGGGGTACGGGTGGTAGATGTCCAGGCCGAGCAGGCGGCAGCCCAGGTCGGGCATGGCCAGGGCCGGGTGGGACTCGGTCCGCCACTGGATGGCGTAGGGCAGCATGCCCCCGGCCAGGAGCCGCCCGTCGGAGGGCAGGGCAAACCGCCAGTTGAGCTCGCCCCGGCTGACCGGCGTGGCCCGGCCGAAGGACATGGGAGCCGCGTCCAGGAAGGCGTCGAGATCGTCGGTGTTGGCCACCCAGGCCAGGAACGCGGGCGAACGGTCCAGCCGCGCGCGCACCGAGGGATCGTCCAGCCCGAACCAGCGCGGCTTGGCCGGGACCGGCCCGTCCGGGTTGATGGCGATGATCTCCAGGAACATTTCCTCGCCGATGCGCATGACGTGGTTGCGGGTGCCCATGGTCTCGTGCACCCCGCCACGCGGCACGCGTACGCCGAGCGTCTTCTCGGTCCAGGCCACGCCCCGTTCCATGTCCGTGGCCGCGATGACGATGTGGTCCAGTCTGGTTCGCATGTTCTTGCCTCGCTTGTATTACAAAATATGAACCGTGACGCCGCCGTCCATGTCGGACAATTCGATCTCCATGCGACCCGCCTCCACGGCCGTGCCGCCGACCTGCACCTTATACGGGCCGCTTGCGTCGCGGGTCACGGTGACCTCGATGACTCCTTCTCTCCCCATGGCCACCCCCTGGCGGCCCAGGTAGCGGAAGACCGGTTGACCGGGCAGCACGCCGTACCGGGAGAGGTACGCCCCGCACGGGCCGTTGCCGTTGCCCGTGACCGGGTCCTCGTCGATGCCCACGGCCGGGGCGAACATCCGCCCGCTGGTCAGGCACGGGTCGTCCGCGCCGTTCAGGACGAAGACGAAATAGCCGTTGCAGCCGATCTCGCGGCTGAGCGCCCGGAGCGCGGCCATGTCCGGATCAAGCCCGTCCAGGACCACGCCCGCGCGGTTGCCCTTGCCGGGCACGGAGGTGAAGGCGTCGGCCAGAAAAACGGTGATTGTTCGAGTCATGCCGGGAAGATAGTCCTTTCGGGCTCGAAGCTCAACCCGCCCGTCGAGAGGTTTCTTTTGGGTTTTCCCCCTTTTTTTGACTTAAATCATACTCCCGTTCCGCCAGATGCCCTAGGCTTGTACGCATCAAGAGCAACCCACCAAAACGAAGGAGCATCACCATGTTTTGTTACCAATGTGAACAGGCCGCCAAGGGCGGTTGCACCAAAATCGGCGTGTGCGGCAAGACCGATTCCACCGCCACCCTCCAGGACCTTCTTCTCTACCTGAGCAAAGGCCTCGCCCAGGTGGCCGTCGCCGCCCGAGGACAGGGCATTGAAGATAACGCGGTGAACCGCTTCATCTCCGAGGCGGTCTTCTCCACCCTGACCAACGTGAATTTCGACGACGCCCGGTTCGTCACCCTGATCAACAAGTGCGTGTCCCTGCGCGAAGGCCTCAAGGCCAAGGTCTCGGGCGTCGACTTCGGCGGCCCGGCCGTGCTCGTGTCCGCCCTCGACATTCCCGGCTTGGTGGCCCAGGGCAAGGCGGTCGGCGTGGAGTCCGACCCCGAGCCGAACCCGGACATCAAGTCGCTCAAGCACACCCTGACCTACGGACTCAAGGGCGTGGCCGCCTACATGGACCATGCCGCCATCCTCGGCAAGGAGGACGACGAGCTGTACGCCAAGTTCCAGGGACTGCTGGCCGCCACCCTGGCCACCGGCCTGACCCTGGAGCAGGCCGTGGAGGCCGGGCTCGAATGCGGCCGCATCAACATCCGGGCCATGGAGCTGCTGGACGACGCCAACACCTCCACCTACGGCCATCCCGTGCCCACCGAGGTCAAGCTCGGACCCACCGCGGGCAAGGCCATCCTGGTCTCGGGCCACGACCTCAAGGACCTCGAAACCCTGCTCAAGCAGACCGAGGGCAAGGGCATCAACGTCTACACCCACGGCGAGATGCTCCCCTGCCACGGCTATCCCGAGCTGCACAAGTACCCGCACCTGGCCGGGCACTACGGCACGGCCTGGCAGAACCAGAAAAAGGAATTCGCCGAGTTCCCGGGCGCCATCCTGATGACCACCAACTGCATCCAGGACCCCAAGCACTACATCGAAAACATCTTCACCACCGGCCTGGTGGGCTGGCCCGGAGCGGTCCATGTGGGCAATGACGATTTCACTCCCGTCATCGAGCGAGCCCTTGCCATGCCCGGCTTTGGTGAGGATATCGATAAGGGATCGGTATTGACGGGCTTCGCCCGCAACGCGGTCTTGTCCGTGGCCGACAAGGTCATCGACGCGGTCAAGTCCGGCGACATCCGCCACTTCTTCCTGGTGGGCGGCTGCGACGGGGCCAAGCCCGGCCGCAACTACTACACCGAGTTCGTGGAGCAGGCCCCGGCCGACACGGTCATCCTGACCCTGGCCTGCGGCAAGTTCCGCTTCTTCGACAAGCAGCTCGGCGACATCGGCGGCATCCCGCGCCTGCTCGACGTGGGCCAGTGCAACGACGCCTACTCCGCGGTCCAGATCGCCCTGGCCCTGGCCAAGGCCTTCGACTGCGGGGTCAACGACCTGCCGCTCTCCCTGGTCCTGTCCTGGTACGAGCAGAAGGCCGTGGCCATCCTCCTGTCCCTGCTCGCGCTCGGCATCAGGAACATCAAGCTCGGACCGACCCTGCCGTCCTTCATCACCCCCAATGTCCTCAACCTGCTGGTCGAGAACTACAACATCGCCCCCATCACCACCCCCGAGGCCGACCTGGCCGAGATCCTGGGCTAGCCCAAGGGCGCAACGAAGACACGGCCCGCCGGTTCGCACCGGCGGGCCTTTTTTTGCGCGAAGGGCCGGTCGGGAGCGTGCGTCCGGCGCGCCTGGCGTCCGTTCCGGGGGTGTGCTAGCCTGACCGGGCCGCACCCGTTTCCGGGGTGGGGCGCAACGCCAACGCACAGGAGCGAACGACGATGAAAGTAATCAAGTATACGGACGTGGACCCCGTGGAACTGAAGGTGGCCGGACCGGGCGTGACGGGCCGGGTGGTCATCGGCAAGGCCGACGACGACGTGAATTTCTGCATGCGGGTCATTGAGCTCGAACCCGGCGCGCAGATTCCGCCGCACTCCCACCCATGGGAGCACCAGCAGTTCTACCACGCGGGCACCGGCTACGTGGTCAGGAACGGCGAGAAGCTGGCCCTTGGCCCGGGCAGCGTGGTCTACGTGGCCCCGGACGAGGAGCACCACGTGGTCAATACCGGGGAAGTGCCCATGGTCCTGGTCTGCCTCATCCCCAAGGGCATCCCGGAAATCTAGGCCGCCGCGCCCGGAGGGAAGGGGGCGGGCAACCCCGTGCTGAGGGTTCTCCACCCCCTTTCCCCCTCGCGAGCGTTCGCGCCGCGTCCGGGCAGGAGATACCGCGCCGGATAGAATAATTGATTTTTCCTCGGGAATGGGGGATGGTTAGGGAAGCGAAAACCGAAAGGGGGCCGACATGGGCATCGAACGATTGGAAGGCCGCGACGACGCGGTGTTGACGATTCTCAAGATCACGGACGAGGTCAACCAGCTCAAGGACGTGGACACGATCCTGGACAAGATCCTCCAGGAATCCAGGCGGTTTTCCGGCGCGGACGCCGGGTCCATCTTTCTGGTCGACAACAACCGGCTGATCTTCAGCTACGTCCAGAACGACACCCTGTTCAAGACCGAGGCCGCCAACGCCGCCCTGTACCAGAATTTCGGCATCCCCATCAGCGAACAGTCCATCGTCGGCTACGTGGCCAAGACCCGGCAAAGCCTGGCCATCGACGACGCCTACGAACTGGACCCGACCCTGCCCTTTTCCTTCAACAAATCCTTCGATGAAAAGTCCGGCTTCCGGACCACCAGCATGCTGACCATCCCGCTCATCGCCCAGGAGAGCCGGCTGGTCGGGGTCATGCAGCTGATCAACGCCAAGAACGAATCCGGCGCGGTGGTCCCCTTCTCGGACGAGGCCAGGACCTATATCCCCCTGTTCTGCAACAACGCCTCGGTAGCCATCGAGCGGGGCATCATGAACCGCGAGCTCATCCTGCGCATGATGCAGATGGCCGAGCTGCGCGACCCGGCCGAAACCGGAGCGCACGTCCAGCGGGTGGGCGCGTACTGCGCGGAAATCTACGGCACCTGGGCCGCCCGCCGGGGCCATTCCGCCAAGGAGATCAAGAACACCCGCGACAACCTGCGCCTGGCCGCCATGCTCCACGACGTGGGCAAGGTCGGCATCTCCGACGCCATCCTCAAAAAGCCCGCCAAGCTGACCGACGAGGAGTACGACATCATGAAGTGGCACACGGTCTACGGGGCTCGGCTCTTCAAAAACCAGACCTCGGAGCTGGACCGCATGTCCATGGAGATCGCCCTGTGCCACCACGAGAAATGGGCGGGCCGGGGCTACCCCTCCATCCCCCTGGACCAGGTCTGGGCCGAGGCCCCGGAAATGGGCGGCGCGCCCATAAGCGGCGAGGCCATCCCCCTTTCCGCGCGCATCTGCGCGGTGGCCGACGTGTATGACGCCCTGGCCTCTCCCCGGTCCTACAAGGACCCCTTCCCGGATGAAAAGTGCCTGGGCATCCTGGAAAAGGACGCGGGCACCCACTTCGACCCCGAGATAGTGGAAATTTTTCTGGAGATATTCGACGTCATCAAGGCCATCCGCGACAGGTGGGTGGAAACCCCCGGGATGTAGCGCATGGCGGAGCCCGAGATGAAGCTGTACGATTACGTGGACCCGGTGGACGCCGAGTGCGTGCGCCGGGAGACCGAGGACCTCATGCGGGTGTTCTTCCCCGGCTACGACGGCCTGGTTTTCCGCCGCGCCTTCGACGACGTGGAGCGGCTCTTCTCGGGCCGCTACCCCGGCTACCGGGCGAGCAACACCAAATACCACAATTTCGAGCACACTTGCTCCGTGGTCCTGGCCTCGTCGCGCCTGATCTACGGGGCCATGACCCAGGGCGAGCCCTTTTCCGAGGCCGACTGCCTCAAGGGGCTGCTGGCCGCCCTGTTCCACGACGTGGGGTTGATCCAGGACGTGGACGACACCCAGGGCACCGGGGCCAAGCACACCGTGGGCCACGAGGAGCGCTCTATCCAGTTCATGCGCTGCTACCTGGGCGGGGTCCTGGCCGAACAGGACATCGAGGACATCGCCGACTGCATCCGCTGCACCATCCTGGCCATGTCCCCGTCCAAGATCGTCTTCCGCACCGAGGCCATGCGCCGGATGGGCCATTTCACGGGCACCGCCGACCTGCTGGCCCAGATCGCGGACCGCTACTACCTGGAAAAGCTCCTCCTGCTCTTCGAGGAGTTCAAGGAGGCCAAGCTGCCCGGCTACGACAGCGCCTTCGACCTGGTGCTCAAGACCCGGTCCTTCTACAAAGACGTGGCCCGCAAACGGCTGGACGAGGAATTCCAGGGCGAGGACAGGCACATGCTCGACTATTTCCGGTCGCGCCAGAACGTGGACAAGGACCTCTACCGCGAGGCCATCGACAACAACCTGGCCTACCTGGACAAGATCCTGGCCGAATGCGGCGACGACCTGGACGTGTTCATGGCGGGACTCAGGCGAACCCACGGTCAGGAGCCCTTCTGCTGACGGGGCCGGGCAATACGGGGAGACGACGATCCATGCAGGGCAAGAACCAAGCCTTCGAATCCATGTTCATCGCGCGGCAGCCGGTCTTCACCCCGGACGAGTCCGTGTGGGGATATGAACTGCTCTTCCGCTCCGGCCATGACAACGAGGCCGTCATCGACGACGAGTCCCAGGCCACGGCCTCGGTCATCGCCGACGGTCTGACCCTGGCCACCGAGGGCATGGACCCTGCGGCCAGGATCCTGATTAACTTTCCGGAAAAACTGCTCGTGGAGGACGCCGGTTTCGCCCTGCCCAGGGAACGGTGCGTGGTCGAAATCCTGGAAAACGTCCGGCCCGGCAAGGAGACCCTGGCCGCGGCCCGCCGCCTCAAGGACGCGGGCTACACCCTGGCCGTGGACGACTTCTTCGGCCAGGACGAGCTGCGCCCCTTCGTGGAGCTGGCCGACATCGTCAAGATGGACATCCTGGCCCTGGACGCCGACCCGGCGCGCATCAAGGCGGGCATGGCCGGGCTGCCGGGGAAGGTGACCCTGCTGGCCGAAAAGGTCGAGGACAACGAGACCTTCAAGACCCTGCGCGACATGGGTTTTTCCCTGTTCCAGGGGTTCTTCTTCAGCCGCCCGGAGATCATCCCCGGCCGCAAGCTGACCGCCGCCGAGACCACCAAGCTCCAGGTCCTCGGCGAACTGGCCAAGCCGGACTTCGAAGCCGCCCGCCTGGCGGCCATCCTCCAGTCCGATCCGAGCCTGACCTACCGCCTCTTCCGCTACGTCAACTCCGCCGGGTTCGGCCTGCTGCAAAAGATCACCTCGGCCAAGCGGGCCATGGACATGATGGGCATGATCCAGGCCAAGCAGTGGCTGCGCAGCGTCGTCCTCGCCGACCTCAACCCGTCGCCCAAGGCCGGGGAGCTGGCCTATCTGGCCGTGCACCGGGCCAAATTCCTGGAGTCCATCTGCTCCAGCTCAAACCGGCCCGTGTGCGAGCCCGACACCCTGTTCACGACCGGCCTCTTCTCCCTGCTCGACGCCATGCTCGGCATGAACATGCACGACATCCTCAAGTCCCTGCCCCTGGAGGAATCCGTGGTCGAGGCCCTGGACGGCAACGGCGAGCTCTACGATCTCCTGCGCCTGGCCACCAGCTACGAGCGCGGACAGTGGGGCGAGACCTTGCAGCGCCTCAAGAAGCTCGATCTGGATTCCTTCCAGGCCGAACTGCTCTACATCCAGTCCCGCAGCTGGGCCCAGAAGATGCTCGGCTACTCCAAGGCCGAATAACCCGCCTGTCCCGGCCCCCCGGTCCCGCGTCCGATTGGTTTAGACATTTTCAAGGAAATGTGTAGACTTCGGGGCGCGAGGGGGGACCGCATCGCATGGAGTCAGAAAAAATGAAAAATCAGGCAAAGTTGCCCATCGGCATGTTCGATTCGGGCGTGGGCGGATTGACCGTGCTCAAGGCGTTGCGCGAGCGCATGCCGTGCGAGGACGTCATCTATCTCGGCGACACCGCGCGCCTGCCCTACGGCACCAAATCGCCCCAGACCGTCACCCGCTACGGCGTGCAGTGCGGCGGCGAACTGATCAAACGCGGCATCAAGCTGCTCGTGGTGGCCTGCAACACCGCCTCGGCCGTGGCCCTGGACGCCCTGCGTGAGGCCAACCCCGGCGTGCCCGTCATCGGCGTGGTCGAACCCGGGGCGCGCGCCGCCTGCGACGCCACCGTCAACCTGGCCGTGGCCGTCATCGCCACGGAATCCACCATCGCGGGCGGGGCCTACCAGCGCGCCATCCATGCCCTCAGCCCCCAGGCCCGGATCATCGGCCACCCCTGCCCGCTGTTCGTGGCCCTGGCCGAGGAAGGCTGGACCGACGGCCAAGTGCCCGAGGCCGTGGCCGCCCGCTATCTCGACCCCATCTTCAAACCCGCGTCCGGCGCTCCGCATCCCGTCATCCCCGACACCCTCGTGCTCGGCTGCACCCACTTCCCGCTGCTGGCCCCGGCCATCCGCAACGTGGTCCCGGCGCACACCACCATCGTGGACTCCGCCGCCACCACCGCCGAAACCGTGTACCGCGAACTCGACCGCCTCGGCCTCAACCGGCCCGAAAACGGCTGCGGCTCCACCCGCTACCTGACCACCGACGACGTCCCCCGCTTCGCCCGCACCGGCTCCCGCTTCCTGGGTACGCCCATCGCCGAGACGGACGTGGAACTGGTCGATTTGTAGGACGGACGGAACGGCGTCCGGGGAATGCCTCCGGCGGCCCCTTCGGGGGGACCAGGACGCTGTCCTGGACCTGCCAGGGAGCAAGGCCCCCTGGACCCCCATCGCCTCGCTGCGCTCGGAGATATGCGGTCGCGGAAGGCCGACAAGGAACGCCTTCCGCCGTGCCGGTTGGCGATTTCGGGCAGAAAAAACGGCGTGCTTCTTCGCAGAGGAAGCACGCCGTTTTTTCTGCCCGAAATCGCGGGGTTTTTCTTTTAAAAGAAGTAACTCCGTTAAGGAAGACCCCTGCGCCGTCGTTTGAAAACGCCGCAAAACCCCTTTCTCGAGTTCCGCCCACCCCGCCAGCGGCGTTGGCTACCGTCCCGAAGAGTTCGCGCCGGGCGGCCCTCCGAGGCCCATGGACGTCCGGCGCGAACTCTTCGGGACACCGCACAGCCAAGCTACTCCCACACCTCTGCAAAACAATCCGCCACCCCGCACCCGCACGTCTCTGCCGAAGGCACACAAAAGGTTTGGGAGATTCTTAAGAACCTTTTTCCCAAAAGGTTCTTAAGCCGCCGGAGGCATTCTTTTCGCCTACTTCACGATCATGACGGAATTGCGGGCTTTTTCGGCTACTTCGTGGGACACGCTGAAGCCTTTGGCGAACCAGGGTTTGAGGGATTCGGAGGCGAGGATGAGGGAGAAGTCGTAGCCGATGGTGATGATGGTTTCCACGGGGTCGCCGACTTCGACGAGGATTTCGGCGGGGGTGGTGCCGAGGGAGGCGAGGATCTGGGCGGCCTCCTGGGCGGCCTTCTGGGCCGAGGCGAGGTCGGCCTTTGTCGGGGCCACGGACAGGATGGACACCGGGTATTGGTAGGACTGGAAGTAGCGGCCGACCATGGGGAGCATGGCCCGGGACTGGTCGGTGTCCTGGACGCAGACCAGGTGGTTGCGGCCGGGTTCGAGGTTGCGGGCGACGATGACGGAGCAGTGGGCGTGGGCCGCGATCTTGAGGGCCAGGGGTTTGGGCGAGAACAGTTTCTTGAGCCCGGTCAGGGGTTCCGGGGAGGCGCCGACGATGACCACGTCGGCCTTGAAGCGCTTGGCCTCGTCGGACACGGCCGAGGTCACGTCCGAGGCGGTGCGCAGCCGGAGGGAGACGATGCCGCCGCAAGGGTTCTCGTAGTCGCGCACGTATTCGCCGGCCGGGTCGCCCTTGATCTCGCTGTGTCTCCATTCGCGGTTTGCGCCGGGTTCGATCTCGCCCAGCTCCACGAGGATGTCGCGGGCGGCCTTGAGCTGGCGCAGGCCGGGCAGTTCCAGCCCCCAGTCCAGGACGTTCTCGCGGGCCACGCGCACTTCCATGCCCCCGGAGTTGAGGCCGCTGTCCAGGGGGCGGACGTAGAGCAGGACGATGTCGGCGCAGCTGGTCTTGGACAGGCGGACGGCGTAGCGCAGGCTGGCGTAGGCTTCGGGGCCGCCGCCGATGCAGATGAGGATTCGCAGTTTGTCGTCCTTGTTCATGGACAACTCCTTAGAGGCCGATGAGGGGCCAATACAGTTTGGATGCCGCCAGGAGCACGATAAAGGACATGAGGGCCATGCGCCAGCCGACTTTCATGAAGTCCGAGGGGCGCAGGTAGCCCGAGGAGTAGACGATGGTCGAGGCCGGGGTGCCGATGACCGTGAAATAGGCGAAGGCGCTGGAGATGGCGGTGACCATGCCCACGGCCAGGGGGTTGGTCTCGGTGGCCAGGGCGATGGTCAGGACGATGGGGCCGAGCACGGCCACGGCCGCGCCGTTGCTCATGGTGTTGGTGATGAAGGTGGTCAGGAGCATGACCGCGGCCAGCAGGCCGAGGCCGGAGCCCAGGCCGAACGGGGCGAGCCCGTCCATGAACATGCCCGCCACCCAGGCGGCCGCGCCGGTGTCGCGCATCTGCACGCCCAGCGAGATGGCGGCGGCGTAGAGCAGGACCACGCCCCAGTTGACGCCGGAGTTGAGGTCCTGCCAGCGGACCAGGCCGGTGATCAGAAAGAGGACCGCGCCGAGGATGGCGATGGTGCCCATGCCGAACCGGGAGGAGAAGCCCACCCAGCCCGCCAGGGTCAGGAGGAAGAGGAGGATGGCCACGTAGTGGCGGCCGGTCAGGGCCCCTTCGCTGCCCACCTGCTCCTTGAGCTTCTCCACGGCCGGGCCGAGGTCGCGCAGATCGGTCTTGAAGGTGTAGCGCAGGATGACGTGCATGAGCGGCAGCTGGATGAGGAAGATGGGATAGGCGTAGATCATCCACTTCAGGTACGAGACCGAGAAGTTGTAGGTGGCCGGGTCGTCCGAGGCGTAGAAGAAGTCGCGCAGGTAGTCGATCATGATGGCGTTGCGCGCGCCGCCCGACGGGGTGCCGATGCCTGCCATGGCGCAGGCGTAGGAGATGGAGAAGAGGAAGAGCACGGCCAGGGCGCGCTGCTGCCCGGGGTCGTCGGTGGACAGCTGGATCAGGGACAGGGCCACGGGCAGCATCATGGCGGCCACGGTGTGCTCGCCGATGAACGAGGCGAGCAGGCCGGAGAAGACCGAGACGCCGAAGGCGATGGCGTAGGTCTTCGAGCCCGTGACCCTGATGATCAGCAGGGCCAGCCGTTTGTCGAGCTTCTGCTTGACCAGGGCCACGGCGAGCATGAGCGAGCCCATGATGAACAGGACCGAATCTTTCATCAGGGACTTGGCCACCAGCGAGGAGTCCAGGCCGAGGAGGAAGACCTGGCCGAGCACGATGAGCAGGGCCACGGCGGGCAGAGGGATGGGCTCGGTAATGAACAGGATGGTCGCGCCCACGGTCATGACCAGCACGCGCCAGCCCTCCTGGGTGACGCCCTCGGGCGCGGGCAGGAGGAGCATGGCGGCCTGGATGGCCAGGGTGAGGAAAAACCAGCGTTTTTCGCGGAGAAAATGGATCACGATACAGGCACTATACACGCCCCGGCACGTTGCCGCCAGTTGAAAGCGCAGCAAGGGGGCCGCCCCATGCCGAGATTTGCATTGGACCGAGTATCGCGTATTGTGCTCGGGCGCGGAAACCCGCGCATGCCAACCGCAACGAGGAGATTTCCCTTGAAACGCACTCTGTCCGCCCTGTGTCGCAACGAACCCGGCGTCCTGGCCATGATGGCCCGGGAATGCGGCAAATACGACGCCAATATCCTCTCCCTGGCCGCCGGGGAAACCGAAAATCCGCAGGTGTCCCGCATCATCCTGTGCGTGGACGGCGACGACGAGGCCATCGACAGGATCGGCCGCTACCTGGAGTCCCTGGACGCGGTCATCCAGCTGGACGACCTGTCGCGCAAGGGCTTCGTGGACCGCGAACTGGTCATGATCAAGGTGGCCATGGACCCGGCGCAGACCAGCCAGCTGATGCAGGTCTTCGAGGTCTTCCGGGCCAATGTGGTCGGCATGGGCCAGGAGACGGTCACGGTGGAGCTTTCCGGCGACCAGGAGCGCGTGGACGGGCTGATCAAGATGCTCGTGCCCTACGGCATCAAGTCCATGTGCCGGTCCGGGATGATCGCGCTCAAGCGCGGGGATGAGTAAGTGTCCGACTTTCCAACCATCACGAGTCTGAACGAGTTGGTCCAGGCCGCCCTGGATTACGGCCGGGGCGGGCGCATGCCCAGGGTGGCCATCGCCCGGTCCGCCGAGGGGTTCGTGCTCCGGGCCGGGATCGAGGCGTACGAGCGCGGCGTGGCCGAGCCCATCCTGGTCGGCGACATGGACGAGACCCGGCGCATCGCGGACGAGCGGGGGCTGGACATCTCGCCCTTTCGGCAGGTGCACGTCACCGACGACGCCGGGGCCGTGTTCGAGGCGGTCCGGCTCTTTCGCGAGGGCGACGCCCAGCTGATCATGAAGGGGCTGGTGCCCACGGCCACCCTGCTCAAGGCGGTGCTCAACAAGGAGACCGGCGTGCCCCACGGCGGGCGCATCCTCAGCCACGTGGCGGTCTTCGAGTCCCCGGTGGACGGGCGGCTGATGCTCCTGACCGACCCCGGCGTGAACATCGCGCCCTCCCTGCAGCGCAAGGTGGACATCCTCAAGAACGCCCTGGACGTGGCCCGGACCTTGGGCATGAAGGAGCCCAAGGCGGCCATCCTGGCGGCCACGGAAAAGATCAACTATCCGGCCATGCCCGCCACCCTGGACGGCGACATCCTGACCAAGATGGCCCGGCAGGGCCAGTTCGGCGACGCCCAGATCCTCGGCCCGCTCTCGCTGGACCTGGCCGTGTCCCGCAAGGTGGCGGCCACCAAGCGTTTCGACAGCCCGGTGGCAGGCAACGCCGACATCCTGCTCACCCCGAACATCGAGGCGGGCAACGTCCTGTACAAGTCCCTGTCCACTCTGTGCGGCTGCATCATGGCCGCCGTGGTCGTGGGCAGCCGGGTGCCGGTGGTGGTCCCGTCCCGGGGCGACTCGGACGGGTCCAAGTTCCACTCCATCGCCCTGGCCTCGGTCCTGGCAAGGAGGAGCCGCCCGTGAGCATACTGGTCATCAACCCCGGCTCCACATCCACCAAGGTGGCCCTGTACAGGGGCGGCGACACCCTGGCCGCCGAGGAACTGCAACACTCCCGCGAGGAGATGGCCGGGTTTGCCCGGGTGGCGGACCAGTTTGATTTCCGCATGCGCATGGTCGCCGAGTTCCTGGGCAAGACCGGCACGGACCCGAAGCGCATCCAGGCCGTGGTCGCCCGTGGCGGCCTGCTGCGGCCCCTGGAAGGGGGTGTTTACGAGGTGTCCGACGAAATGGTCAGTCATCTGTTGGACGCCCGGTACGGCGAGCACGCCTGCAACCTGGGCGGCATCCTGGCCCAGGCCCTGGCCCGGCAGTGGAACGTGCCCGCCTACGTGGTCGACCCGGTGGTCACGGACGAGATGATGGACAAGGCGCGGCTGACCGGCCTGCCCGGCCTGACGCGGCGGTCCATCTTCCACGCCCTGAACCAGCGCGGGGTGGCCCGCATCGTGGCCGAACGGCGGGGAGTGGTCTACGAACGCTCGAATTTCATCGTCTGCCACATGGGCGGCGGGGTGTCCATCGGCGCCCACCGCCAGGGACGGGTGGTGGATGTGATCAACGCCCTGGACGGCGAGGGGCCGTTCACCCCGGAGCGCACGGGCAGCCTGCCCCTGGTGCCGGTCCTGGACATGGTCCACGGCGGCGAGCGCGACTACGCCGAGCTGCGCACGACCATCCTGCGCCAGGGCGGCCTGGTGGCCCACCTGGGGACCAACGACCCGCGCGTGGTCCTGGCCCGCATGGATCAGGGCGACGAACACGCCGGGCTGGTCTTCCGGGCCATGGCCTACGGCATCGCCCGGTACATCGTGTCCATGGCCCCGGCCCTGACCGGCGACGAGGGGGGCCTCGACCTGGCCGCCGTGGTCCTGACCGGCGGGCTCTCCCGGAGCCAGGCCCTGGTGGAGGAGATCACCCGGCAGGTGGGCTTCCTCGGCCCGGTGGAGGTGGTCCCCGGCGAGGTGGAGATGTCCGCCCTGGCCGAGGGCGCGGCCCGAGCCCTGTGCGGCCGGGAACCGGTCCGGACCTATTCGCCGGAATAGCCGTCTTCCGTTATATTCCTCAATAAATACTGGCCTTCCCCGGCCTATATGCATAAGAGTCATGGTGGAGAACCGGTCGGTATTTTTGAAAAGGACGAGGATATATGGGGTCGTTGTTTAGCAAATCCACCGCCTTGCGAAAGGGCGTCAAGATCACGGACGAGGAGTTCGTCCAGCTGCGCGACTTCATCTACGGCAAGAGCGGCATCTTCGTGGACGAGAAGCGCAAGTATCTTTTCGAGAGCCGTTTCTCCAGGCGGTTGGGCGAACTCGGCCTGACCAGCTTTACCGACTACATCAAGTTCCTCAAGGTGGACCGGGGCCAGGAGCTCAAGCAGCTCTTCGAAATGGTCACCACCAACGAGACCAGCTTCTGGCGGGACACCAAGCAGCTCACCTCCTTCCGCGACAATCTGCTCAAGGAAATCCTCGACCGCCAGCGCAAGGCGGGCAAGCTCGAACTGAACATCTGGTCCGCCGGGTGCTCGTCGGGCGAGGAGCCCTACACCCTGGTCTTCCTCCTGCTCGAGACCCTCAAGGCCGAGATCGCCCGCTGGCGCATCAACATCACCGCCGTGGACCTGTCCGAGGAGATGATCGCCAAGGCCAGGGCCGGAATCTACTCCGAGTACGCCTTCAAGACTACGCCGGACGAAACCCGCAAGCGCTACTTCAAGGAGGTCGAAGGCGGCTGGGAGCTCGACCAGCGCATCCGCAGGCTGGTCAAGTTCGAGCCCATGAACCTGAACGACCCCTTGGCCATCAAGCGGATTCCCCGCTCGCACATCGTGTTCTGCCGCAACGTGATCATCTATTTCGACGACGCCATGAAGCGCAAGGTGGTGCAGGCGTTCTACGACAACCTGCTGCCCGGCGGCTACCTGCTGGTCGGCCATTCCGAGTCCCTGCACAAGATTTCCCAGTCGTTCAAGCCGATCCACAACGCGGGCGCCATCGCGTACAAGAAGGAGGAGTAGGCCGTGGGCACAAAGCGCATAGACGAGCTCAAGGCGGGCATGGTCCTGGCCTCCGACCTGATCGCAAAGGATGGCAGGCTGCTCTTCAAGAGCGGCACCGAACTGGCGGAAAACCAACTCCAGCTGCTCAGGCGCGTGGGCATCGACGAGGCCGACGTGGCCCCGGACCTGTCCGACCTGACCGAGGCCGATCTCCTGGCCGTGGAAGACTACGTGCGCGAATTCTTCCTGTACGTGAACCCGGACCACCCTGCGGTCATCGAGATGTTCCACATCGCCCTGGAACTGACCGCAAGGGCCGTGGCCGGAGGCTGGCGGCTGCCGGACCTGGACGAACGCCGGGCCGCCAACGTCGAGCACCTGGACGACATCTTCGTCACCGGCATGGGCACGCCCGAAACCATCGTCGAACACGAAACCGAACTGGCCAGCTTCCCGGACATCTTCTTCCGCATCAAAGAGGTCCTCGAAGACGACGCCGCCTCGGCCGACCGCATCGCCAAGGTCGTCAGCACCGACGTCGGCCTGTCCGCCAAGCTCCTCAAGCTGGTCAACTCGCCGCTCTACGGCTTCCCCCAGACCATCGACTCCATCAGCCGGGCCGTGGCTCTGGTGGGCGGCAAGGAACTGTCCACCCTGGCGCTCGGCATCTCGGCCATCAATTATTTCAAGGATATCCCGCCCGAACTCGTGGACATGCAGTCCTTCTGGCGGCACTCCATCACCTGCGGCATCTTCGCCCGCATGCTCGCCGGAACCCAGAGCGGCCTGTCGCCGGAACGGTTCTTCATCGGCGGCCTGCTCCACGACGTGGGGCGGCTCATCCTGTTCAAGAAACTGCCCTACGCCTCCACCGAGGCCATGCTCTTCGCCCGCGAAAACTGCCTGCCCCTGGTCGAGGCCGAAATGGCCGTCATGGAACTCTGCCACACCGACATCAGCAAACCCCTGCTCGCCGCCTGGAAGTTCCCGGAAAGCCTGGCCGTCATGATCAACTACCACCACAACCCCATGGAATACCCCAACCCCCTGGAACCCGCCATCGTCCACGTGGCCGACAACCTCACCAATGCCGTGGAAATCGCCCAGGGAGGCATGTACGTCATGCCCGGACTCGACGAAGAGGCCTGGGAACTCCTCGGCATCGACCCCGAAAAAGTCCTGAACGAAGCCGTCAGCCAGTACGCCGACCAGATCGACCTCGTCATGAGCGCCTTTTTCTAGGCTGGGCTTGAGCGGCTAGGTGCGGGAAAGGGGAGGCCTCCGGCGGCCCCTTCGGGGGGACCAGGACGCTGTCCTGGACCTGCCAGGGAGCAAGGCCCCCTGGCCCCCCATCGCCTCGCTACGCTCGGAGACATGCGGGCGTGGAAGGCCGACAAGGAACGCCTTCCGCCGTGCCGGTTGGCGATTTCGGATAGAAAAAACGGGTGAAACGGCGCGCCTCTTCTCGTGAAGGGGCACGCCGTTTTTTCTATCCGAAATCGCGGGGTTTTTGGGGGAGAGGAGGTAGTTCGTTAAGAGAGACTTCTTCGCCGTCGTCCGAAAACGCCGCAAAGCAGATTGGCTGCGTCCGCATTATCCCGCCAGCGGCGTTGGCAACGGTCCCTAAGGGTTCGCGCCGGACGTCCACGGGCCTCGGAGGGCCGCCCGGCGCGAACCCTTAGGGACACGTCCTGCCAAGCTACTCCGGCCCTGCCGAACAAACAGCCTGCCTCGTGCTCCCGCGCGCCTCTGCCAAAGGCACACAAAAAGTTTGGGAGGGTCCAGGGAACCTTTTCCCAAAAGGTTCCCTGGCGGGGTCTGGGGCAGCGCCCCAGCTCTCTTCGAATCCGGCGGCCTGCGTTTAGAAGCGCAGCAGGTAGCGCCGGGCTATGTTGTTGTAGGTGCCGTCCTTAGCCATCTGGTCGAGGGCTTTTTCCAGGGCCTGGATGATTTCTTCCTTGTCCTGTCGTTGGGCGGCCCGGGAGAGCGCGGCGTAGGAGGGCTGGCCGGTCA
Source organism: Pseudodesulfovibrio karagichevae (assembly GCF_041414475.1). NCBI lineage: Bacteria > Pseudomonadati > Thermodesulfobacteriota > Desulfovibrionia > Desulfovibrionales > Desulfovibrionaceae > Pseudodesulfovibrio > Pseudodesulfovibrio karagichevae. Next base: position 2,198 of record NZ_JBGLYH010000053.1, on the reverse strand, counting down.
GGAGTTTGCGGTCGAGGTAGACTATGGAGCTGGTCAGGCCCATGTTCTTGAGCTGGTAGTAGGTGACGTCGATGTTCCCGGCGAAAGCGTCGATTTCGCCGCCGAGCAGTCCGGCGATGATGGCGGGCTGGTCCGGGTATTCCTTGACGAGCATGTCCCCCTTGGAGCGGGCGTCGATGAAGTCCTGGCCGAGGTCCACCCCGGTGACGATGCCGATGACCCTGCCCGACAGGTCCTTGTAGGAGTTGAAGGGGAACCGGGTGCCGACCTTGGTGAAGAGCACGTAGTCGCTGAAATGGATCGGGGTGGCTTCCATGAACAGGGCGTAGCGTTCGCGGCCCGGGCTGCGGAACAGGGCCAGGGCTCCGTCGCAGCTGCCGTCCCGGACCATTTTGAGGACGGTCTCGAGGGGCTGCATCGTGATGTCCACTTCGAGGCCGGCGCGGCGGGCGGCCTCGGTGAAGACCTCCACGTCGATGCCCGTGGGCACGCCGTCGATGACCATCGAGTAGGGTGCGAAATCGCCGTCCGCGACGAAATGGAGGGGGACGCCGGCCCGGGCCGTGGTGGCGAAAAGGACGAGCAGGCAGGCGATCAGACATTTTTTCATGGGAGTTTCTCCTGGGGGTGCGGGATGAACAGCACCCTATCGCGTTCCAGTTCTTTGTACAAGAAAAGCAAATAACCGGCGCGGCAACGGCCGTATCGGGGCCGCAGTGCACGGCACGCCACTTTATGTTACATCGATTGTGTTTTATCTTCTAGACATTATCCTGATTTTTACTAGCATTCGTCAAACTAATATTATATGCAAACTGCACATGGATACGAACACTCGCGCCGCTCGGCCGGTATCCTACTTTCCCGTCTCTCCGGTCATGCTGTTTCCGGAAGCCTTGGGGAACTTCTCCGTCTACCTCTGGCAGGGTGGGGACTTTGTCCTGTACACCTCTTCCGGCCAGAAATTCACCACCCGCCACCGCCAGACCCTGCACCAAAGCGGGATCAAGGAAGTCTATGTCCAGGGCGCGGAACGGGCGGAGTACGAGAAGTACATCGAGCGCAACCTGGGCAAGATCCTACTGGACGAGACCCTGCCCATCGAGGCGCGCTCAAGGATATTTTTCGAGGCCACCACGGTGGTCCTGCAGGACGTGTTCGACCGCAAGCTGCCGAGCGCCCTGCGCGCCCGGCACCTCGACCGCATCACCGAGATCGTGCGCAACTCCATCAAGTTCCTGGCCAAGGACAATTCCCTGTCCGCCGTGGCCCCGTTCATCTCGCACGACTACAAGACCTACACCCACTGCATGCACGTGTTCGTTTATTCCGTAGCCCTGTTCCAGACCTACGACATGACCGAGAGCGAGGTCTTCGAGTACGGCCTGGGCGCGCTGCTGCACGACGTGGGCAAGGCCAAGATCCCCAAGCGCATCCTGAACAAGCGCGGGCCGCTGACCACCGCCGAGCGGGAGATCATCAAGGAGCACCCGGTGCACGGGGTGTCCATGTGCGCGCACCTGCCCATGACCCAGAACACGATCAACTGCATCCTGTTCCACCACGAGACCCTGGACGGGTCGGGCTACCCGGCGGGCATCAAGGGCGACAACGTGCCCATGCCGGTGCGCATCATCTCCCTGTCCGACATCTACGACGCCCTGACCACGGACCGCCCCTACGCCGAAGCCATGGAGCCCTACGAAGCCCTGTCCCTCATACGCAACGAGATGCGTGAAAACGTCGATATGAACGTATTCAAGCGGTTTGTTGCAGTTCTGAGCGGCGCTGAAATCATTTAGCGACTGTTGGTTCATGTAGCGGCTTCCGATAGCGGGCCATCTGCACATTTTTTCCGCCCGGGCCAATCCTCACGTAGAAGGCTACGCTGCGGTTGCCCCGGCCGGAAGAAAATGCACAGCTGACCCACTCTCGAAAGCCTTGTGCCAGCGCGGTAAAAGAGCCGCTGTCGGGTGTTGCACCCCCGAATCGCTCCAGAAGAATGAAAGAATTGAGACCTCCGACTTATTTATGAGTCGGAGGCTTTTTTATGCGCTATGCCCCGCCGAAGGCGGCGATAAGAAGTTTAGGAAGGGAGAGGGGATGGGGGTCCGGGGGAAGGGGAGAGGGGGGTACAGCCCGGGTACATAGGTAACACATTAGCCCGGGAACATGGGTAACACTTTGGGCATGAGAGC
>NZ_JBGLYH010000052.1:0-25897 GCF_041414475.1 Pseudodesulfovibrio karagichevae | reverse complement strand
CCCGGCCGCCGGAGGCGACAAAAAAAGGGCCCGGCGCGTCAGCGCCGGGCCCTTTTAATTGTTGTTGTCTACTTGGGTTGGATGGCTTCGAGGTCGACGGCTATGTTGACCGTATTGCCGACCATGAAGCCGCCGCCATCCAGGGGGGCGTTCCAGTCGACGCCGTAGTCGCGGCGGTCGATGGAGAACAGGGCGGTGGCCCCTTTGCGGGTGTTGCCCCAGGGATCGACGCGCGGGTCGTCGAGGCCGGTGACGGTCAGTTCCACGTCATGGGAGGTGCCCTTGATGGTCAGGACGCCGGCCACGGTGAACCCCTTGTCCGTCGGGAAGACCCGGGTGCTCTTGAAGGTCATGGTCGGGTGTATTTCGGCCGCGAAGAAGTCGCCGCTCTTGAGGTGGGCGTCGCGCGCCTCGACCCCGGTGTCGATGCTGTTCACGTCGATGGTGATGTCGAAGGCGGTGGGCTTGTCGTGGTCGAATTCGATGGAGCCGGTCACGGCCGGGAACATGCCGCGCACCTGGGCGATCATCATGTGCCGGATGGAGAAGTGGGCGGCGGAGTGGTCCGGGTCCACCTTCCAGGTCTGCGCGCTGGCCGTGGCGGCCAGGGCCAGGGTCAGCAGCAGGGCGGCGAACGCGGGCAATGCCCGATGGAGTGTGGTCTGTTTCATGGTCAATCCTTGGGTTTTCGTACTCGTCTTGCCTGTTCTTCCGATGATACGTTGTTTTTTGCGGACTGCAAGGGGGGGCGGCCGGTTAGGAGAATGTGGGCGGCTTGGGCTGGGATTTTTTGCTTTTGACGCACAGCCGGTAGGTCAGGACCGCGCCGAAGATCGCGCCGACGAGCAGGGTGCCGAGCAGGAGCAGGATGCGCGAGGTGGCGAAGGTGAACCACAGGAACGAAACCTGTGTCTGTTCGGTATTCTGGAGCAGGAAGACGATCCACAGGACGACCAGGGCGGCGATGCTGCCGAGGCGGATTTTCTGCCAGGTGGTCAGTCCGGTCTTGGGTTGGTTCAGGTCCGGGGCGGACGGGGTCTTTTCCATGAGGGGCCTCCTTTTGGGGGGACTAGATCCATTTTCGTTTCTTGAAATACAGGAGCATGCCCACGGCCACGCAGGCCATGCCGCCGAGCAGGAAGAAGTAGCCGTAGCGCATCTTCAACTCGGGCATGAACTCGAAGTTCATGCCGTACAGCCCGGCCAGGAAGGACAGGGGGATGAAGATGGTGGCGAAGATGGTCAGAAACTTCATGACGTCGTTGAGGCGGTTGGCCACGGCCATGTTGTAGCTGTTCAGGTGGTCGTTGAGCATCTCGCGGTAGGTTTCCACGGCCTCGGCGATCTGTTCGGCCATGTCCTCGAGGTCGCGCAGGTACGGGTTGATCTCGTCGCTGACGAGATCGTTCTCGGTCTTGACCAGCTTGAGGGCGATCTCGCGGGCCGGGCGCACGGCCCGGCGCACGAAGGCCATTTCGCGGCGGTAGACGTTGATCTCTTCGAGCAGTTCCGGGTCCGGGGCGTCCAGGAGGTCCTCGTCAAAGGCCTCGATGCGGTCGCCCAGGATCTCGATGACCTTGAGGTAGTTTTCGAACACGCAGTCGAGCAGGGCGTAGAGCAGGTAGTCCGGGCCGCGCTGGCGCAGCCTGCCGGACTGGCGGCGGATGCGTTCGCGCACGGGCTCGAACACGTCGCCGGGCTGTTCCTGGAAGGTGATCAGGCAACGGCCGGTGAGCACGAAGGAGAGCTGTTCCGAGAGGATACGGTCGTGGTCCTCGTTGATGGAGAGCATTTTCAGGGTGATGAACACGAGGTCCGGGGACTCGTCCATCTTGGGCCGGTGGCCGGTGTTGACGATGTCTTCGAGGATGAGCGGGGGGATGGAGAAGGCCGCGCCCACGCGTTCCATGACCTCGGGCACGTGCAGGCCGTCCACGTTGAGCCAGGAGGTGGTCCTGCTGGTCAGGCACGGGGTGAGCACGTCCGCGTCGCGGAGGACCTCGTCGCGCAGGGTGTCGTCGTCGTAGTCGATGATCCGCAGGCGGGGCTCGTCGGTCTTTTGCTGGCCGACGAAGATGAGCGATCCCGGCGGTTTGCCCGCCGTCTGGTCATACTTTTTCAGGAATCTGGCCATGGACTCCTCCGGTTCATCCTCCGTGGCGGCACGGGGTGCCGCGCGCGCTGTCGTTGCCGTAAACTCCAAATATGATATATCGTATCGGCAGCGGATGAAACCGTTTTCCCACGGAAAAAGCCATCAAGGGAGTTGGACATGGATTCGACGGATATGGTCGGTTGGCTGATCAGGATACTTCTGGCGCTGGTGGTCGGGGTGGCCGCGTTCACCCTGATCCGGCTGTTCAAGGGCGGCCAGGCCCGGCGCTGGCGCGACCTGCGCGAGCTGTTGTCGCGGTCCCTGAAGCGGCGGGTGGTCCTGTTCCTGACGGTCTTCGCCTCGGCCGTGGCCCTGTCCATCCTGGCCGCGCCGTCCAAGCTGCCCGAGGGCTGGTCCGGCCCGGCGGTGACGGCCATGAACACGGCCTGGGTCCTGCTGGCGGCCTGGGCGGCCACCCTGGTGCTGTCGGCCCTGACCGGCCTGGTCCGCTGGAAGTACAACATGGACGTGGAGGACAACCAGGGCGCGCGCGAGGTCCAGACCAAGGTGCGCATCCTGCACCGGCTCATCGTCATCATGGTCTGGTTCGCGGCGGCGGCCGCCATCCTCATGCAGTTCGAGCGCTTCCGCCTGCTGGGCGGGACCATGCTGGCCTCGGCAGGCGTGCTCAGCATCGTGCTCGGCATCTCGGCCCAGAAGACCTTCGGGGCGATCATCGCGGGCATCCAGATCGCCCTGGCCCACCCCATCAACCTGGACGACGTGGTCATCGTCGAGAACGAGTGGGGGCGCATCGAGGAGATCACCTTCACCTACGTGGTGGTCCGGCTGTGGGACATGCGCCGGTTGGTGGTGCCGATCACCTATTTCACCGAGACCGTGTTCCAGAACTGGACCAAGAAGTCGGCCGAGATCATCGGCTCGGTCTTTCTCCAGGTGGACTACGCCACCCCGCTCGAACCGCTGCGGGCCGAGCTGAAACGGCTGTGCGAGGGGGCCGGGGGGCTGTGGAACGGCAAGACCTGCGCGCTCCAGGTGACCGACGCCGGGGCGGAGTCCATGACCCTGCGGGCCATCGTCAGCTCGCCGGACGCCTCGAAGGCGTGGGACCTGCGCTGCCTGGTGCGCGAGGGGCTGATCGTCTACCTCAACGCCCATTGTCCCCAGTGCCTGCCCAAGCGCCGCGTGCTGTTGCAGGACCCCGGCCGGGAACGGGACGGGGAGTCGTGATCGCGGATTCCACGTTGTGCGCGGGGAGGAAAATGTGCTAAGGTAGGGTATCGTCTTTCCTGGAGAACGGTTCCGGCGGAGGCGCTCAAACATTCATTCGAACGCTGGAGTGGATTGCTATGATGGGATTTGGCGGATTGCTCGGACTGCTCGTTCTGGTGCTGGACGTCTATGCGCTGGTCAAGATTTTCCAGAGTTCGGCGGGCACCGGCGGCAAGGTCCTGTGGATCGTGCTGGTGCTGCTCTTCCCGGTGCTCGGTTTCCTGTTCTGGCTCCTGATGGGGCCCAAGGGCTGAGTCCGGCGCATTGACGCTCCTTCCAGTCAGCGCGCCACCCTGGCGTCCATGACCATTTCCGAATACTCGTCCACTGAGGCCTGGGCCTGGCGCGGCGCGTCGAACCGGGCGATGTGCATGACGGCATCGCCCTTGTAGACCGAGGCCAGGGACTGGTCGCCGATGATCACCCCGTCCCGGGGCGCGATCAGGGCCGTGGATTTGCCGTCGATGGGGTCGTGGATGGTTCCGAGGATTTCGCCCTCGGCGACGTGCTGGCCGAGCTTGGCCGCTGCCCGGAACAGCCCGCTGGCCGGGGCCCGGCACCAGGCCCGGTCCGTGGCGATCTGTAACGGGACCTGTCGGCGTTTGCGCTTGCCCGCCGGGAGCATGCCCAGGGATTCGAGCACGGACGTGATGCCGCGCAGCCCGGCGCGGATGGAAAATTCGTCGAAGCGCAGGGGCTCGCCCGCCTCGAAGAGCAGGACGCGCACGCCGCTCTCCTTGGCCGCCGCGCGCAGGGAGCCCTCCAGGCCGGACAGGTCCAGGGCCAGGGGCGCGCCAAAGGCCTCGGCCATGGCCAGGACCACCGGGTCCTCCATGTCGCCCCGGATGTGCGGCAGGTTCCGGCGGTGGTTGGAGCCGGTGTGCAGGTCGATGCCGTAGCCGCATTTTTTGACCACGTTCTCGAAGAAGACCGAGGCCAGCTCCGAGGCCAGGGACCCGCCCTCCTTGCCGGGGAAGAACCGGTTCAGGTCGCGGCGGTCCGGCAGGTAGCGGGTGTTGGCCATGAACCCGTAGATGTTCACGATGGGGATGGCGTACAGGGTCCCGGCCAGCTGGTTGAGCCTTTTCAGGCGCAGCAGCCGCCGGATGACCTCCACGCCGTTGAGTTCGTCGCCGTGGATGGCCGCGCAGACGAACAGGGACGGGCCCTCGCGCCTGCCGTGGAAGACGTGGACCGGCATGGCCGAGCCCTGGCGCAGGAAGGTGTCGGGCACGGGCAGGAGCACCGTGGCGCGGCTGCCCGCGTGCACGGTCGTGTCGCCGATGGTGACGGGCGCTCTGGTCATTGGCCTCTCCCCTTGTCTCCGCGCCGGCCTAGCCCTTGCCGCGCGTCTTGGTCTTGCCGGGCTTGGCGTTCTTTTCGATGAACTCGATGATCTTGTCCGCGATGTCGATGCCCGTGGCCTTCTCGATGCCCTCCAGGCCGGGAGAGGAGTTGACCTCCATGACCACCGGGCCGTGGTTGGATCTCAAGAGGTCCACGCCGCAGACGTTCAGGCCCATGATCCGGGCGGCCCGGACCGCCGTGGAGCGCTCCTCCGGGGTGATCTTGACCGGCTCGGCGCTGCCGCCGCGATGAATGTTGGAGCGGAACTCGCCCTTGCCCGCCGTGCGCCGCATGGCCGCGACCACCTTGCCGCCGACCACCAGGCAGCGGATGTCCGATCCCTTTGCTTCCTTGATGTATTCCTGGACCAGGATGTTGGCGTTCAACCCCTGGAAGGCCTGGATGACGCTTTCGGCCGCGTGCCGGGTCTCGGCCAGGACCACGCCGATGCCCTGGGTGCCCTCCAGCAGCTTGACCACCAGGGGCGCGCCGCCGACCACGTCGATGAGGTCGCCGGTGAACTTGGTGGAGCTGGCGAAGCCCGTGACCGGCAGGCCGATGCCCTTGCGCGAGAGCAACTGCAGGCTGCGCAGCTTGTCGCGGGAGCGGGTGATGGCGATGGACTCGTTCAGGCTGTACACGCCCATCATCTCGAACTGGCGCACCACGGCGCAGCCGAAGAAGGTGATGGACGCGCCGATGCGCGGAATGATCGCGTCCACGGACTCCACCCGCTCGCCCTTGTAGTGGATGGACGGGCTGTGCGAGGTGATGTTCATGTAGCAGCGCAGGGGATTGATGACCTCCACCTCGTGACCGCGAGCCTTTCCGGCATCGACCAGGGCCGTGGTGGAGTACAGGCTGGCCTTGCGCGAAAGGATGATGATTTTCATATGGGCTGTTATCCTTTGTTCCGTTTTGCGTACGCTCGTTTGCCGGGAGCGTTTCCGGCCTGCATGGACAGGGACGGGTCCACGAGCAGCCGCCCGGACATGGCGTTGCGTCCGAGGAGCATGCGGAACTTCATCTCGTCCCGGTTGGTCAGGGTCAGTTCGATGGGCCAGGCCCGCCCGGCCAGAAGCAGGGTGGTGGCTATGACATGGCGGTTCTGGCTTTGTCCACCCGAATTGGTGACTTTTCTGCGATCCACCAGGGGGGCCGTGCAGGGGATGACCAGGTCGTCGTCGCCCTGCAGGGGATGGATGTTGAAGGATACGAAACGGATGCCGTCGCGCTCAAACGGTTCGACGTCAAAGGCGTGCAGGGCCGAGGTCCGCGCCCCGGTGTCCACTTTGGCCTTGATGGCGGGCACGTTCAGGTCCGGCAGGGCGATCCACTCCCGCCAGCCGATGATCATCTTCGGTTCTTTCGGTCTTTTCATGGGCTCTTGTTTCTGATTGTCGGGCCGCCCGATGGGACGGGCCGGTTGCGGCGCGGGGGCAGGCCCCGGTATGCGCCAGGATGCGTCACATGTAGAAGAAAGGCAACAGGAACGAGAACGCCCCCCACATGATCAGGACCAGGGGCACGCCCACCTTGAGAAAGTCGGAGAAGGCGTACTCGCCCGCGTTCATGACCAGCAGGTTGGTCTTGTAGGCCATGGGCGTGGCGTAGCTCATGTTCGCCCCGAAGAGCACGGCCAGGACGAAGGGCTCGGCGGGCAGCCCCATCTGCCGGGCGATGGACACGGCGATGGGCGTGCCGATGACCGCCGTGGCGTTGTTGGAGATGACGTTGGTCAGCCCGGCCATGAGCAGCATCAGGCCGCTTAAGACCATGGCGGGCGAGGCGTTTCCGGACAGGGCCACGAAGGCCGAGCCGAGGTACTGGGCCCCGCCGGTCCTGATCATGGCCGTGCCCAGCGCCAGGCTGGTGACCACGATGAGGATGACCTGGACGCTCAGCGCGCGGGTGGCGTCGCGCCAGGTCAGGCAGCCCGTCAGGATCATGAGCAGGGCGCCCGCCGTGGCGCCGATGGCGATGGGCAGCGCGCCGACGGCCGCGGCCACGATCACGGCCAGCATGATGGCCAGGGCCAGGGGGGCCTTGCTGGAGTAGGGCAGGTCCATGGTCGAGTCGAGGACCAGGAAATCGGTGCTCCGCTTCTGCTCGGCGATGTTCCGGCGCGGGCCCTGGACGAGGAGGATGTCGCCCACGCGCAGCCGGATGTCGCCCACGTGGTCCTCTACGCGCTCGTAGCGCCTGCCCGAGCGGTGGATGGCCAGGGCGACGAGCCCGGTGCGCTCGAAGAACCGGTCGTCGTTCAGGGTGGTCCCGTGCAGCCGGGAGCCCTGGAACACGGCGATCTCGGCGATCTGCTGGTCTTTGTCGCTCAGGGGGTTGTCCTCGGTGACCGGTTCGTCCTCGGACCCCGCCGGATACAGGGTGCCGTTCAATATCCGTTCGAATTCCTTGAGTCTTTCCGGCGTGTCGCTGACCACCATGTGGTCGCCCGGGGCCAGGGTCACGTCCGGCAGGAGCATGATCCGGTTGCCCTCGCCGCGCTCCAGGGAATTGATCTTCATCCGGTTGCCGGTCATGTCCAGGGCCTTGAGCAGTGGCTGGCCGTCCAGGGGGCCGCCTTCGGTCACGGCCAGGTGGGCGGTGAAAATCCTCGGCGAGGAATCGGCGATGCATATCTTGCGGTCGGGCAGCAGGCGCGGGGCCACGAGCCAGAGGTAGGCCGCGCCGAGCAGGCCCGCGAGCACGGCCGGCGCGGCGAAGTCGAACATGTTGAACGGGGTCAGCCCCATCTCCATGGCCACGGCCACCACCAGGAGGTTGGTGGAGGTGCCGATGGTCGTGGTCGTGCCGCCGAGCAGGGTGGAGAAGCCCATGGGCATGAGCACCTTGGCCGCCGGGGTGTCGGTCTTGAGCGACACGCTGATGAGCACCGGCAGGAGCAGGACCACCACGGGCACGTTGTTGATGAAGGCGCTGATGAACCCGCCGAGCAGCAGGGTCAGGAGCAGGGAGAGGCCGGGGCTGACCCGCCAGAACCGGGCCAGGGAGCGGCCCACGGGGTCCAGCGCCCCGGTGCGCAGGATGCCCTGGCCCGCGATCATCAGGGCGCAGACCGCCACCAGGGCCTCGTTGCCGAACCCGAGGAAGAAGTCCGCGGCCCGGAGGCGCACGCCGTCCGCCGTAAAGGGGAAGACCTCGAAGCCCACGGCCAGGCAGACCAGGACCACCAGGCTGGAGGTCTCCAGGGGGAGCCTGTCGCGGCTGAACAGGACCAGGGCCAGGCCGGTCAACAGGAGCACGCCGACGGCATGGGGGTTGGGCGGGAGTGGGATGGTCATGCTGGTTCCTGTGCTTCGCGGGGCTGAAGGTGAATGCCGTTTTTCCTGACCCTGAAAACCAGCATAGCACATTTCTCCGCCGCGGGTAATGGGGCTTGCGCGGGCCGTTGGAGGCTGCGGGAGGCGGATTCTAATCGTATTCCGTCCCTCCTGTTTTCATGCTAGGCAATGAGCGAGGTGCCTTCCGCGCACAACCGGCGCCCGCTCAACCCTCGGAGGAATTGGTGGAATACGATACTATTGAGCAATGCGGACAGCGCATAGCCGAGCTTGAGGCCGAACTTTCGAGCGCGGAGCGGCGCTGGCGAAGCGTCCTCGAACACATGCCCCAGATCGGCGTCGGCCTGGACACCGAGGGGCGGGTGGTCTTCGCCAATCGCCATCTGCTCGAACTGACCGGCTGGACCCTCGACGAGGTGCGCGGGAAGAGCTGGTTCGACATCTTCCTGCCCGAGGACGAGCGCGAAGGCATCCGGGAGATATTCCGGACCACCATGGCCCGCAGCGACGTGGGCCCGCACTCCTGCCACACCAACGAGATCGTCACCCGCGACGGGGCACGGCGGACCGTCGCCTGGTTCAACGTCCTGAGTCTGGATACCGCAGGGGCCGTGCAGGACGTGACCTGCATGGGCATCGACCTGACTGCCCAGGAGGAGGCCCGCGAGGCGGTCCAGATCAGCGAGGAGCGGCTCAAGCTCGCCCTGGACGCGGCCAACGACTCGGTCTGGGATCTCAACAGCGAGACCGGGGAGGTTTTTGTCAGCCCGCAGCTGACCACGCTGCTGGGCTACCCTCCCAGCGCCGTCGCGGGCACCTACGAAACCTGGATGGGGCTGGTACATCCGGACGACAGGGCCACGCTCGAGAAGGTCCTGTGGGGGGCGGCGGAGCGGCGGGAGTCCTTTGAGTGCGAGATCCGCATCAAGGCCGCGGACGGGACCTGGAAGTGGGTCCTGGACCGGGGCAAGGCGGCCGAGCCCGGCGATGACCGGAGCCCTGTCCGCATGGTCGGCACCCTCCAGGACATCCACGCCCGCAAGACCGCCGAGGAGGAGCTGCGCCGGGCCAAGATGGCCGCCGACCTCGCCAACAGCGCGCTCAAGGTTAACATGGCCCACCTGCGCACCCTCATGGAGACCATGCCCGAGCTGGTCTGGGTCAAGGACGCGGATGGGGTCTACCTGTTCTGCAACCACCGGTTCGAGCGGCTCTACGGGGCCAGGGAGGCCGACATCGTCGGCCACACGGACTTCGATTTCGTGGATGCCGATCTGGCCGAGTTCTTCCGCGCGCACGACCGCGCGGCCATGGAGTCGGGCAAGCCGTGCGTCAACGAGGAGCAGGTCACCTACCGCGACGACGGCCACGTGGAGTACCTGGAGACCATCAAGACCCCGCTGTACGACAGCGACGGCAAGCTCATCGGCGTGCTCGGCGTGGCCCGCGACATCACCGAGCGCAAGCGCATCTCGGACGAGCTCAAGGAGAGCGAGCTGCGCTTCAAGGTCCTGCACAACGCCTCCTTCGGGGGCATCTTCGTCCACGACCACGGCGTTCTGCTCGACTGCAACCAGGGGCTCTCCGACATCACCGGCTACACCCAGGAGGAGCTGGTCGGCATCGACGGCCTCAAGCTTGTGGCCGAGTCCGTGCGCGGCGACGTCAGGGACAAGGCCCTCCAGCGGCTCGATCGCCCCTACGAGACGGTGGGGCTGCGCAAGAACGGCGAGGAATACCCCCTGCGGATAGCGTCCAAGAACATCCCCTACAAGGGCCGCATGGTCCGCGCGGTGGAGTTCCGGGACATCACCGACCGCAAGCGCGCCGAGGATGAGCTCCGGGACAGCGAACGCCGCCACCGGGTCATCTTCGAGAACTCCCCGCTGGGTATGATCCGCTTCAGCCATGACGGGCGCATCCTGGACTGCAACGACCGCTTCGTGGAGATGATGGGCTCCATCCGGGACACGCTCATCGGTTTCCAGATCCTGCACGGCTCCAACCAGAAGATGCGCCGGGCCCTGGAGACCGCCATCGCCGGGCACCCCTCGTCCTATGAGGACTACTACGCCTCGCAGACCGGGAGGCGGGAGTCCTACCTGCACGTCCAGTTCAACCCCGTGAACCCGGGGCACGCGCCCACCGAGGTCATCGCCACCCTGGAGGACTTCAGCGAGCGCAAGCTGGACCAGGACGCCCTGCGGGAGGCCAAGGAGCAGGCCGAGGCCTTCAGCCGTTCCAAGACGGAATTTCTGACCAACATGAGCCACGAGATACGGACCCCGCTGAACGGGATTCTGGGCATGCTCCAGCTCATGCAGTCCACCGGGCTGACCCCGGAGCAGACCGAGTACATCGGGGCCGCGCTCCAGTCCACGCGGCGGCTGCTGAACCTGCTGACCGACATCCTGGACCTGTCCAGGGTGGAGGCGGGCAAGCTGGTGGTGCGCAACGCCCCCTTCGACCTGGTGGAGACCTGCGAGCAGGTCTGCGACCTGTTCAAGCTGACCTCGACCCAGTCCGGGGTCTCCCTGGTCTGCGAGCTGGGCGAGAACGTCCCGCGCCACGTGGTCGGGGACGCCATCCGGCTCCAGCAGGTCCTGACCAACCTCCTGGGCAACGCCTTCAAGTTCACGACCTCGGGCAGCATCGTCATGGCCGCGCACCGGCTGCCGGACACGGTGCCGAACGGCTACCGCATCCTGTTCACCGTGTCCGACACCGGGGTGGGCATCCCGGACGGGATGGTCGACGTCCTGTTCGACGCCTTCACCCAGGTCAGCCACGGGTACACCCGCCAGCACCAGGGGGCCGGGCTCGGGTTGTCCATCTGCCGGAACCTGGTCGGCCTCATGGGCGGGACCATGGCCATCGAGAGCGAGGAAGGGTTGGGCACCACCCTGTACGTATCCCTGCCCTTCGGGGTAGGGGCCGGCGAGACGCAGGCGGCCGAGGCCGCCGGAACGCGCCGCCGGACAGGGGGCCGTCCGCTGTCCATCCTCCTGGCCGAGGACGAACGGGTCAACAGCCTGGTCATGCAGCGCATCCTGGAGAAGTGCGGGCACTCGGTGGTCGCCGTGGAGAACGGCGCGCAGGTCCTCAAGGCCCTGCGGACCGCGTCCTTCGACGTCATCCTCATGGACATCCAGATGCCGGTCATGGACGGCGTGGAGACCGCACGGGCCATCCGCGCCGGAGAGGCCGGGGAGGATGTGGTCGGGATTCCCATCGTGGCCGTGACCGCCTACGCCATGGTCGGGGATCGCGAGAAGTTCCTGGCGGCGGGCATGGACCGGTACGTGGTCAAGCCCATTGAAGTGGCGAAGCTGGAACAGGCCCTGGCGGACGTCTGTCCGGGGAGGGCTTCATGATTTTCGGACGGCTCCGGCGCGGCGACGCCTTCCGCTGGGCGGGCGTGCTGCTGTCCCTGGCCCTGCTCGCGGCGGCCGTCCCGGCGCTCGGCGAGGGCAACGTCCCCCCGTGGTGGCCCATCCCGGTCAAGAGCTGGTACGGCATCTACGATCCGGGCCGCAAGGCACCGGGCCAGGCCGCGGACAGCCTGAACCGGCCCAAGCTCGAGGAGTGGACGCCCCCCCGGCCGCCCTCGGGCCGGTACACCGTGGGCGTGTGCGTCCCGCACCTCAAGGACCCCTACTGGGTCGCCGTGAACTACGGCATCATTGCCGAGGCCCGGCGGCTCGGCGTGGGCGTGCGCATGACCGTGGCCGGGGGCTACAACGAGGGGGCCCGGCAGGTGGAGCACCTGCGCGCCCACCTCAAGGACGGGGTGGACGGCGTCATCCTCGCGGCCGTGGACTACGACGGCGGCGGCCCGGCCATCGAGGAGCTGCGCGAGGCGGGCATCCCGGTGGTGGAGGTGGTCAATGACATCCTGGCCCCGGCCGTGTCCGCCAAGGCTCTGGTTTCCTTCCACGAGGTCGGCTACCTGGTCGGCGAATACGTGGCCGAGCACGCGGAGAATTCCGGGCTGGACACGTTGCGCGTCATTTTTCTGCCCGGTCCGCGCAACGCGGGCTGGGCCCCGGAGACCCTGGGCGGCTTCATGGAGGCCATGGAGTATTATCCGGGCCGCGTGGACGTGGTCGACGTGGCCTGGGGCGACACCGGGCGCGAGGAGCAGGCCCGCCTGCTGCGTCGCAGCCTGGCCGAGCACAAGGGCGTGAACTACGTGGTGGGCAACGCCGTGGCCGCCGAGGCCGCGCCGGAGATTCTCCGGGAGATGGGGCTGGAGAGCAAGGTCTCGGTGGTCTCGTCCTACATCATGCCCTCCCTCTACGACCATATCGTCCGGGGGGAGGTCCTGGCCGCGGCCGCCGACCTGAACGTGTACCAGGGCCGCATGGCCGTGGACATGATGGTCCGCATCTTCAACGGCGAGGTGCCGGGCCGGGATTTCCCCTTCCGCGCCGGGCCGTTCATCCCCATGGTGACCACCGAAAACATCGCGAACTATCCCTACGAGGGACTGTTCGGGCCGCGCGACTACCAGCCGGTCTTCGACCTGGAGCCCGGAGGATAGGCCGTGCTCCACCTGACCGATTCGCGCATACGGACCAAGCTCTACGTGGCCTACGCCGGGGCTTTCCTGGTCATCTTCCTGGTGGCAGGGGGGATCATTCATGCCCAGGTCAGGGAGATTCTGCGCCGGAACATCGAAAACGAGCTGGCCAAGACCACCGAGGCCCTGCGCACCATGGTCCGCGCCTCGGTGGACGTGTCCATCCGCAACTACATGCGGGCCGTGTCCGAGAAATGCCTGGACGAGGCCCGGGACCTCCACCGCCAGGTCAAGCGGGGGCGGCTGACCGAGGCCGAGGCCAAGGAGCGGGCCCGCCACGCCTTCCTGAGCCAGACCATCGGCCGCACGGGCCGGGTGTACTGCCTGAACAGCCAGGGCATCATGGTCGTGCACCACAAGCGCGGCCTGGTCGGCGTGGACATGTCCGGATTGTCCTTCGTGCGCGAGCAGATCCGGCGCAAGGAAGGGTACATGACCTACGAGTGGAAGGAGCCCCTGGAGACCCTGCGGCGCTCCAAGGCCGTGTACATGACTTATTTCGAACCGTGGGACTGGATCATCTCCGCCTCCTCCTACCGCGAGGAGTTCGTCCAGCTGGTCAACGTGGAGGACTTCCGCCAGCGGTTCTTCGAGCTGCGCTCGGGCCGGTCGGGCTATCCCTACGTCCTGGACTACAGCGGCTACCTGCTCATCCACCCCTACCTGCGCGGGCTCCACTACCGCGACTACGACTCGCCGGGGCAGCGCGCGGTGGCCGAGCGCATCGTCAGTGAGCGCAACGGGCATTTCGACTACATGTGGCGCAATCCGGGAGAGAGGGAACTCAAGAAGAAGGTGGTCTACTTCAAGGACATCCCGGAGCTGGGCTGGGTGGTGGCCTCGTCCAGCTACTACGAGGATTTTCAGCAGCCGCTCGACTCCATCGGCTACGTCATGCTCACGGCCCTGGCCGTGGCCGTGCTGCTCATGATCCCGGTCTCGTTCGGCATCGGCGCGCTCATCACCCGGCCCATCAACCGGCTGCAGGAGAACTTCGCCCGGGCCGCGGACGGCGACTTCTCCGTGCGCATGGAGCAGCACTCCCGCGACGAGCTGGGCCTCATGGCGGGATATTTCAACGCCTTCATGGAGCGGCTGACCGCCTACAGCGCGGACCTGGAAAGCGAGATCGACCGCCGCCGGGAGACCGAGAAGGAGCTCATCGCCATGGACCGGACCAAGACCATGTTCCTGGCCTCGGCCTCCCACGAGCTGCGCACGCCGCTGACCTCGATCATCGGCTTCCTGCGGCTCATGGAGAAGCATTTCAACTCCCGGTTCATGCCCGTGCTCGGGCCCCTGGACCCGCTGGGCGCCCAGGCGCGACAGTTCGAGAAGAACCTGACCATCGTCCGCGTGGAGGCGGACCGGCTGGGCAGGCTGGTCAACGACCTCCTGGACCTGAGCAAGATCGAGGCCGGGCGCATGGAGTGGCGCGACAAGACCCTGTCCGTGGACCGGGTCCTGCGCCGCGCCGCCGAGGCCTCGGGCGCGCTGGCCGAGGAGAGGCCGGGCGTCAAGCTGGTGGTCCAGTCCCTGACCGAGCCCATGGCCATCAAGGCCGACGAGGACAAGATCCACCAGGTGCTCATCAACCTGCTCAGCAACGCCTTCAAGAACACGGACGCGGGCAGCGTGACCCTGTCCGCGGTGAAGACCGTGGCGGGCGCGTACTTCTCGGTCTGCGACACCGGGCGGGGCATCTCCGAGGACGAGCGGGAACGGATTTTCGACATCTTCTACCAGGGCAGGGACGAGAACAAACGCTCCACCCACGTCTTCGGCACCGGACTGGGATTGTCCATCTGCCGGAAGATCGTGGCCCATTACGGGAGCCGTCTGGTGGTGGATTCGGTGCTCGGAAAGGGGAGCTGCTTCCGGTTCTCCATCCCCTTTGCGGAGCCGGAGGACTAGGCCGGTTCGGGCCGGGCGTCGCCTTCCATGTTCAGGGAGAAGGGCAGGGAGACGAAGAAGGTGCTGCCCTGACCCAGGACGCTCTCCACGCGGATTTTTCCGCCCAGCTTTTCCACCAGATATTTGGAGATGGTCAGGCCGACGCCGGGGCCGGAGAGCCGCTTGGTCATGACCTTTTCGCCGATCTCGAAGCTGTGGAAGATGGTCTCCAGCCGGTCGGAGGGGATGCCCACGCCCGTGTCCGAGACCGCGAAGCGGATCATGACCCGGTCCTGGGCCGCCCCGGCGAAGTGGTCCGGGTCGATGCGCACGTCCAGGGTGACCTTGCCCTTTTCGGTGTAGCGGAAGGCGTTGAGCAGGATGTTGTTCAGGGCCTGGGAGGTCTCGAGCGGTGCGCCGTACAGGGTGTCGGGCAGGTCGCCGTGGGCGATGAATTCGAAATCGACGCCCTTTTTCACGGCATAGGAGTGGAACACGGCGGCCAGCCGGGACAGCACCTTGGGAAAGTCGAAGAACTTGCGGTCGATGCGCACGGCGTCGGACTCGAGCATGGTCAGGTCCAGGAGCTGGTCGAAGAGCCCGGCCAGCTGGGCGGCCCCGTCGTGCAGCGGGCGGATCAGCTCCAGCCGCTCGGGGTCGGTGTCGATCTCCAGCAGCAGGCTGGACAGCCCCATGATGTGGTTCAGCGGGGTGCGCAGCTCGTGGCTGATGTTGGCCAGGAAGGCCGACTTGGCCCGGCTGGCCTCGTCCGCCTTCTCCTTGCTCTTCTCGAGTTCCAGCGTCCGTTTGCGGACCTTTTCCTCCAGCTCCCGGTTCTGGTTGTACAGGGCCAGGTGGGTCCTGATGCGGGCCTGGACGATGGCCGGGTTGACCGGCTTGGTGATGTAGTCCACGGCCCCGAGGGCCAACCCCTTGGCCTCGTCCTCGCTCTGCGACTTGGCCGTGATGAAGATGACCGGGACCTGCTTGGTCCGCTCGTCGCTCTTGAGCCTGCGGCAGACCTCGTAACCGTCCATCTCGGGCATCATGATGTCCAGGAGGATGATGTCCGGGAGCGCGTTGTAGAGGATGTCCAGGGCCGTGACCCCGTTGAGCGCCACCAGCAGCTTGTAGTCATCCTTGAGGACGTCGACCAGCAGGTCGATGTTCAGTCGGTTGTCGTCGACAACCAGCACGGTGGGGCGTTCGCTCATTACCATTGGGGCTCCATGAATTCAGGGACTATAAGGGAATTAGCGCATTTCCCATTACGGAGCAAGGGACTCTGCGAAGTATTCCGCCGGGGAACCCTGTGATCAAAGTCCCTTCTTGGGATCGAAGTCCTGGCCCAGGGCGGCCGGGGCCTCGATGGACCAGCTTTTGGAGAAGGCCTTGAGGAACGGGTGGCGGCGGACGATGTCCTGGACCCAGCCCATGCGGCCCATGTTCACGGCCAGCAGGGTCAGGATCATCATCGGGAAGGGGGCCACCTGGAAGACCGGGGCCGGGATGGACGGGAAGATCTCCTGGAGATAGATGCCGGATACCTGCAGGGCGGCGAAGAAGAACGCGCCGAGCGCGGTGCGCACCGGGTGCCAGCCGCCGAAGATGACGATGGCCAGGGCGATCCAGCCCGCGCCCTCGCACCCCTGGGGCCTGCCCCAGCCGGGCTTCACGGCCAGGGAGTACGCCCCCCCCGCCAGACCCACCAGGGCCCCGCCCGCCAGGCAGTAGTACAGCCGGACCAGCCGCACGCGGATGCCGCGCCCGAACGCCGCACGCGGAGACTCGCCCACGGCCCGCAGGCGCATGCCGCCCTCGGTGCGGTACATCCACCACCAGCAGAAGGCGATGGCCGCCAGGCTCAGGTAGACCACCGGGGACTGGGCGCCGAAGATCAGGCCCACGAAGGGCGCGTGGCCCAGGCCCGGGATGGTCCACAGGCCGAGGTCCGGCCCGGGCTGGCGGGAAAAATTGTGGCCCAGGAAGTAGGCCAAATCGCGGGACAAAAGGGTCAGGATGAAGCCCACGGCCAGCTGGGACTGGCCCAGGTAGATGCCGATGACGCCGAGCACGCCCGCGATGGCCGCGCCCACGCCCGCGCCCGCGAGCATGCCGAGCCAGGGCGAGTCGAAGGTGGCCGAGCAGGCGAAGGCGGCCATGGCGGACAGCAGGATGGATCCGTCGAGCGACAGGTTGATGATGCCCGCCTTCTCGGTCAGGGTCTCGCCCAGGGTGGCCAGGACCAGGGGCGCTCCGGCCATCAATACGGCCGCGATGGTCAGTGCGAAGGTGTCCATCAGTCGTTCTCCTTCCTTTGCTTCAGCCACAGCCGCAGGCCCTGCACGATGAACAGGGACAGGACCATGATCCCCTGGATCACGCCGGACAGGGAGGAGTCCAGGCCCAGCTGCAGCGGCAGCTGGATGGAACCCACGTTGAGGATGGCGAAGAACAGGCAGATGAACGGCACGAGGGACAGCCGGAACGAGGCCATCATGCCCACCAGCAGGGCGGTGTAGCCGTAGCCGGACGAGATGTTCGGCAGCAGCCGGTGGTAGACGCTCAGGACCTGGGTGGCCCCGGCCAGCCCGGCCAGGCCGCCGCAGAGCATGAAGGCCTGGAGCAGGCGGCGGCGCGGTCCCAGGGCGAACAGGGTGGCCGCCTTGGGGTTCTCGCCCACGGCGCGCATCCTGAGCCCCCACTTGGTGCGGTAGAGCAGGATGTAGACCAGGACGATGGCCGCGCAGGCCAGGGCCAGCCCCACCCAGCTGACGGAGAGGCTGCCGAGCCTGGGCAGCCACAGGGAGATATCCAGCGGTTTGGTCCCGGACATGGAGGCCACGCCGGGCCGCTTCCACGGGCCGAAGATGAGCCACAGGGTCACGCCCAGGGCCACGAAGTTGAGCCCCAGGCCGGAAAAGATCTCGTGTACCCGGCCGAAGACGCGCAGCAGACCGGCCAGCAGGGCCCAGAGTGCGCCGCCGACCACGGACGCGGCCAGGGCCAGGATGATGACCCCGGTTCCGCCGCCGTCCTCGAAGGGCCTGAGCGCGGCGGTGGCGAAGATGGCCCCCATGATGACCTGGCCCTCCACGCCGATGTTCCACAGCCGGGCCGTGAACGGGATGAGCAACCCCACGGAGCAGAGCGTCAGGGGCACCCATCCGGCCAGGACGCGGCCGATCTTGGCCCAGGAGCTGACCCCGCCCTTGAAGAGCACGTAGATGGTCTCGAGCGGCGGGGCCCCGGCGGGCCAGGCCACGATCACGGTCAGGACCAGGGCCAGGAGCAGGGCCAGGGCGAGCCAGCCTGTCTGGACCAGGAGGGAGTCGCGGTTCATGCCGCACCTTCCTTGAGCTCGTCGTAGCGCTTGCCGGCCATGAGCGCGCCGACCACCTCCATGGAGATGTCGTCGCCCTGGACCACGGCGGCCATGTTCCGGTCGTAGAAGACGATGACCCGGTGGCTGTGCTCGAGCACCTCCTCCAGGTCCGGGGAAAAGAAGATCAGGGTGGCCCCGTCCGCGCAGCGCCGCTTGAGGTGGTTCCAGACCTGACGGGCCGAGCCCGCGTCCAGGCCGCGCGTGGGGTGCTCCATGAGCAGCAGTTTCGTTTCGTCCGGGATGAGCGAGAGCAGCAGCCGCTGCTGGTTGCCGCCGGACAGCGCCACGGCGTGGGTGTCCGGGTGGGCCTGGAGGTTGAACTTGTCCACGCACTGGGAGCGGTAGAACTCGCCGAGGTCGCCCGACTTGTCCGGGAAGGCCAGGGTGATGTGCTCCATGAGGTTCAGGTTCGGGAACAGGGCGAGCCCCAGCCTGTCGGCGGGCACGAACTGGACCCCGGCTTTGCGCAGGGCGCGGAAGTCGTTGGACGCGAACCGGGTTCCGTCCAGGTCGAAGGCGCCGCCGGGCATGCGGTCCAGGCCGCACAGGCCGCGCAGGAACAGCTCCTGGCCCGAGCCGTCGAGCCCGGCCAGGCCGATGCACTCGCCGGGCCTGGCCGTGAAATTCAGTCCGCCCATGGAGTATTTGGGCCCGGCGAAGAGCACGTCGTGCATGGCCAGGCGGGGCGTATCGGTGACCGGGGGCAGTTCGGGCAGGGGCTCCACCTCGCCGTCGGCGGCCTCGCCGAACATGAGGTGGACCAGCTCGTGCTCGTCGTAGGGCGGGGTCAGGGTGGAGACCAACCGCCCCTGGCGCATGATGAAGATGGAGTCGGCCATCTCGAAGGCCTCGGACAGCTTGTGGGTCACGAGCACGATGGTGTGGCCCTCTTCGCGGGCCAGCTTCATGAGCAGGTCGAAGAGGTCCTGCTTCTGCTCCGGGGTGATGCCCGTGGTCGGCTCGTCCAGGATCAGGGTGGTGGCCCCGAGGTCGAGCAGGCGCAGCAGCTCCAGGAGCTGGCGCTCGCCCACGGTCAGGCTGGAGACCGGCTCGTCGGGCAGGAAGCAGGCGTCCAGGCGGAAGGAGAGCTCGCCGATGATGTCGACCACTTCCTTCTTGCTGCGTTTGGGCGCGCCGAGCTGGAAGTTCTCCCACACGGGCATGGCCGGGAAGTCGAGGGGGTCCTGGTAGAGCATGCCCACGCCCTTTTCCCTGGCCAGGGCCGGGGTCAGGTGGGTCAGGGTCTCGCCCCCGATGGTCAGTTCGCCGGACGTGGGCCGGGTGTGCCCGGCGAGCACGCGCATGAGCGTGGACTTGCCCGCGCCGTTTTCACCGACCAGGGCATAGATGCGGCCGGGTTCGAGGGTCAGGCTGATGCCGTCGTTGGCCCGAACCCGGCCGTAGTGCTTATGTATGTCGTTGAGAACGATCATCCCTATTGGGGGGAGGAGAGTCCTTCCATGCCCTGCAGCAGCTGCTGCATGTACCAGATCTGCTTGTCGGTGGCCTTTTCGCCGGCCTTCAGGAACGGGGTGCCGTCCTGGTAGTTGAGCGGGCCGGTGAAGAGGGCGAGCTTGCCGGAGCCGAGCTCGGCGATGAACTTGTCGAGCGCGGCCTTGGTCTCGGCGGACATGCCGGGGCCGGGCATGAAGCCCACCGGGGACTTGTCGGCGTTGTTGATGTCGGCCCAGTAGGGGGCGACCCACTCGAAGCCGGGCTTGTAGGAGCCGTCGGCCACGGCCTTGGCCAGCTTCAGGAAGCCCGGACCCCAGTTGAAATAGGGCACGCCGAGGCAGATGCCGCCCTGGCCTTCGCAGGCCTTCTCGTAGTCGTAGGGCAGGGCCCAGACCTTCTTGCCCGCGTCCGCGCGCTGCTTGGCCACGGTCACGGCCTCGGGGGTGTCGATGCCGGAGATGAGCACGTCGTAACCGGCGTCATACAGGGAGCCTGCCACCTGGGTGGGGTCGGCGGTCACGCCGGGGATGTTGAACCAGAAGCCGATCCACTTGACGTTGAAGGTCAGGTCCTTGGCATCCTTGCCGCGCACCTCGGTCCAGGCGTAGCGCGCGCCCAGGTAGGCGGCGGACATCAGACGGCGGGTCTCGTCGTTGATCAGCGGGCCGACCACGCCGATCTTGCCGGTCTGGGTGGTCATGGCCGCGGTGAAACCGGCCATCATCTTGGAGTAGATCATCTTGGCGAACAGGTTGCCCAGGTTGGCCGGGGCCTTGCCGGTCCAGGCGGAGTCGCCCGAGGCGTGAACGAAAATCTTGTCGGGGTGCTGGGCGGCGGCTTCGAGGATGCCGTCCTTCATGTCGTCGGAACCGGCGATGATCAGGTCCGCGCCCTTTTCGATCAGGTCGTCGGCCACCTGCGGGATGGTCAGGCCGGGACGGTCGGCGGGGTTGACCTTGTCGAGGTAGATCAGCCTGGCGCCGTCCATGTGGGCCTCGACGTATTTGCCGCCCTCATACTGGGCCTGGCTGTATCCCTTGTCGTTGTAGGGGCCGACCAGGATCAGACCGATGGTGAAATCCTTGGCGAAGGCCAGCCCGGACATGAGCATAAACGCGCTCAGAACCAGGACCGGCAGCATGGTGATACGTTTCATCCTCTCCTCCAGATTCGGTGCCCGCCCGTGACGGTGCGCGGCGTGTGCGGCGGGCTGTTGTGGTGTGGCGGCCCCGAATGGGGTCGGCAAAAAAAGCGGCGGGACCGGTGTAGCCGACACTCCCGCAAAAGTCTATTCTTGGATTAGAAGCCGTGGTCGTGTCAACCGGTTGTTAATTGGACTAATGATATGTAAGGCCCTGGACGGCGCCGCCGCGCGCAGGAGGATTCTACGCCCCTTGACCAAGACGTTTGGATGTTCTATCTGAACATTCAGTCAGCTGGATTGACGAATATGCAGCCGCGCAGCTTTTTCAAGGATCGCCGCGCGGCCTGTATCTTTTTTTACTTTCCGACTGAGAAAACACTTTAGAGAGGTTTTTTGACCATGGATCGCATTCCCATTTCGAAACAGGGATTTGAAAAGATCTCCCAGGAATTGGAAGATCTGAAGGCCCAACGGCCGGCCATCATTCAGGCCATTGCGGAAGCGCGCGCCGAGGGTGATCTTTCCGAGAACGCTGGGTATGACGCCGCCCGCGAGCGCCAGGGCATGCTCGAAGCGCGCATCACCTACATCAATTCGCACATGCCGCTGTTCGACGTGCTCGACCTGGACACCCTCTCCGGCGAACGGGCCATATTCGGAGCCACCGTCGAGGTGGAGGACCTGGACACCGAGGAGCGGCGGACCTTCACCCTGCTCGGCCCGGACGACGCGGACCACAAGAAGGGCTCCATCTCGGTGCTTTCCCCCATGGGCCAGGCCATCCTGGGCAAGGAGGAGGGCGACGAGGTCATCGTGGACGCCCCGCGCGGACGGATCGAATACGAGATCGTCTCCGTGGAGTTCCGCGGCGCGGCAGGGCTGAACCTCAAGTAGCGCCGACGCGCTCTCATCGACAGACCCGCCCCGCCGCCCGAGGGCGGCGGGGCGTTTTCACTATGCAGCCCACATCGATTAGCCCCCTCGGGGAGTTCGACCCCGCCGTCTCCTGCCGTGGCTGGTGCGTCCGCTGCGGCCGGGAGCATACCCTGCCCATCGGCCCGGCGCGCGGCCCGGCGCTCGACCTGTTCGACCGCATGGAGGCCGCAGGGCGCATCGACTTCGATTCGCCCGAGCCCGACCCCAGGCTGTCCACCGACTACCTCTACGGCAAGGCCGGGGGACAGATGTTCGGCGTGCTCGTGGCTGTCGACGGTTTCGGCGCGACCGTGGTGCTCAAGGCGTTCTCGGGCCAGTATAATTCCGTCTGGGAGCTGGACGGCTGGGCGCCGCCGCTGATCGACACCGCCCGGTTCCGGCGGGACACCTTCGAGGCCGAACAGCGCATCAAGGTCCTGGGCCGCGAGATCGTGGCGCAGCCCCTGGGCTCGCCCGCCCGCGATCGGCTCATCCACAAGCGCAGGCGCGCCTCCGCGACCCTCATGCAGGAGATCCACGCCATGTACCGGCTGCCCAATTTCCGGGGCCGGGTCGTGCCCCTGCCTCTGGCCGTGCACCCCGAGGGCAACGCGCCCACGGGCACGGGCGACTGCTGCGCGCCCAAGCTGATCGGCTATGCCGCCGCCCACGGCCTCACCCCCCTCGGGCTGGCCGAATTCTACTTCGGCCGGGCCAACCGCTCCGGCACCCGGGAGCACGGGCGGTTCTATCCCTCCTGCCTGGACAAGTGCGGCCGCATCCTCGGCTTCATGCTCTGCGGCCTGGAGGACGAGTGATCATCCCCGACGGGCTGAACGTGGTCTACGAGGACGACGTCCTCGTGGTCGTGGACAAGCCCTCCGGCCTGCTGTCCGTGCCCGGCAAGGGCGAGGCCAACCAGGACTGCGTGGCCGCCCGGGTCAAGGCCCGCTACCCCGGCTGCATCGACCAGCCCTCGGTCCACCGCCTGGACCAGGACACGTCCGGCCTGCTCGCCCTGGCCCTGACCGCCGAGGCTCACCGCGACCTGTCCGGCCAGTTCATGGACCGGCTGGTGGGCAAGCGGTACATCGCGCTCATCGACGGCGTGCTCGAAGGGCAGGGCGGGACCATCGAACTGAAGTTCCGCCTCGACCCCGACAACCGCCCGTACCAGGTCTTTGATCCGGTGAACGGCAAGCGCGGCGTGACCCGTTGGCGCAGGCTCGCCGTGGAGAACGGGCGCACCCGCGTGGAGTTCATGCCGCACACCGGCCGTACCCACCAGCTTAGGCTGCACGCCGCCCACGAGAAGGGGCTCGGCTTTCCCATCGTCGGCGACCGCCTCTACGGCACCGGCACCGGGCCGGGCCAGCTCAAGCTCCACGCCTCGCTTTTGCGCTTCCGCCACCCGGTCTCCCGCGTCCCCCTGGAGTTCGTCTCCGCAGCCCCGTTCTGATCCTCCCCGCCCGGTATCGCCTTGAGGGAGCCCGGATACCATTTTTGTGCTTTTCCGGAGCGTCGCTCCCGCGCCCCGGCGGGCCCCACCGAAGTGCCCAAGGTTACGGCGTTTTTTTCTTTTCATTTCCGTCAAGGATTTAGGGAATGAAATGACATGGTTGTGAAAAAATGCGTTTTTTTTTACAAAAATGTCATGGCAAAAGGGCGGAAAACAGGGGTTAAACTACATTTTCGTAGTAAAAAACGCTTCGTCTGGAAATCGCTTTGGCGTATCTGCCTGGATATACGACCTTTTCGGTGTTTGGCATATAACTTGGTATAAAGGGCGTCTAGACTACAAGGGTCAGGCGCCCTTTGGCCCGGCCGGACGCCGGAAAACCCATATTTAATTGCCTGGAAGGAGAATTACATGAGCGGATACCAGACTCGTCAGAACGCAATCAATGCGGTGACCAACTATCAACCCAGCACCGAGACCCTGAATTTCGCGGAGACCTCTCCGGCCGAGATCTTCGGCTGCAACGTCTTCAACGAAAAAGTCATGAAGGCGATGCTGCCCAAGGAAGTCTACAAATCCTTGATGAAGACCAAGATGAACGGTGAGAAGCTGGACCCCTCCGTGGCCGGTCCGGTGGCCGCCGCCATGCGCGAATGGGCCATGGCCAAGGGCGCGACGCACTACACCCACGTCTTCTATCCGCTGACCGGCCTGACCGCCGAGAAGCATGACAGCTTCCTGAACCCCGACGGCGCGGGCGGGGCCATCGCCGAATTCGAGGGCAAGCTGCTCATCCAGGGCGAGCCCGACGCCTCCTCCTTCCCGTCCGGCGGCCTGCGCGCCACCTTCGAAGCCCGCGGCTACACCGCCTGGGACATGACCAACCCGGCCTACATCCTCGAGAACCCCAACGGCACCTTCCTGTGCATCCCGACCGCCTTCGTCTCCTGGAAAGGCCACGCCCTGGACAAGAAGACCCCGCTGCTGCGCGCCAACCAGGCCCTGAACAAGGCCGGCCGCCGCTTCCTCAAGCTGTTCGGCGCGGACGACGGCTCCATGGTCGTGTCCAACGCCGGTCCGGAGCAGGAATACTTCCTGGTCGACCGCAACTTCTTCTTCGCCCGCCCCGACCTGATGGTCTGCGGACGCACCCTGTTCGGCGCCAAACCCTCCAAGGGCCAGGAGCTGGACGATCACTACTTCGGCGCCATCCCGCGCCGCGTGCTCTCCTTCATGATGGAGGTCGAGCGTGAACTGTACAAGCTGGGCGTGCCGGTCAAGACCCGCCACAACGAAGTGGCCCCCGGCCAGTTCGAGATCGCCCCGGTCTACGAGCAGTCCAACCTGGCCACCGACCACAACCAGATGGTCATGACCACCCTGAAGTCCGTGGCCAAGAAGTACGGCATGGCCTGCCTGCTGCACGAGAAGCCCTTTGCGGGCATCAACGGTTCCGGCAAGCACCTGAACTACTCCATCTCCACCCCCTCCCTGGGCTCCCTGTACTCCCCGGGCGACACCCCGCACAAGAACATGCAGTTCCTGGCGGTCACCGCGGCCACCATCCGCGCCGTGGAAAAATACTCCAAGCTGCTCCGCGCCGTGGTCGCCACCGCAGGCAACGATCATCGCCTGGGCGCCAACGAGGCCCCGCCGGCCATCATCTCCATCTTCCTGGGTGAGGAACTGGCCGAGATCTTCAACCAGATCGAACTGGGCGACCTCAAGGGCTGCAAGTCCAAGGGCTGCCTCGAGCTGGGCGTCGACACCCTGCCCCCGCTGCCCATGGATTCCGGCGACCGCAACCGCACCTCCCCGTTCGCCTTCACCGGCAACCGCTTCGAGTTCCGCGCGGTCGGCTCCAACCAGTCCATCGCCGGCGCCCAGGTGGCCCTGAACACCATCCTGGCCGAGTCACTGGACTTCATCACCGACGAGATCACCAAGATCACCGGCGGCAAGAAGGCCGGTCTCAAGGAAGCCTGCCAGAAGGTCCTGCAGGAGATCATGAAGAAGCACGGCCACGTGATCTTCAACGGCGACGGCTACGCCGACGCCTGGCAGAAGGAAGCCGCCAAGCGCGGTCTGCCCAACCTGAAGACCACCCCGGACGCGCTGCCCGCCATCATCGACAAGGACGTGGTCGCGGTCTTCGAGAAGTACGGCGTCCTCTCCAAGGACGAGCTGCACTCCCGCTACGAGATCTACCACGAGCAGTACTGCCAGCACATCGTCACCGAATCCCTGCTGACCATCAAGGTCGCCAAGACCATCATCCTGCCCTCCGCCATCCGCTACCAGGGCGAACTGGCCCAGGTCGCCGCGTCCATCAAGGCCGCCGGCATTGAGCCCCGCACCATCCTGCTCCAGGAAGTCACCGACAAGCTGCGTGACCTCCAGCAGAGCATCGTGGCCCTGGAAAAGATCGTGGCCAAGGAGGACTTCAAGTCCATCGAGGAAGACGCCAGGTACAAGGTCGAGAAGACCCTGCCCGCCATGCTCGCCGTGCGCGAAGTGGCCGACGCCCTTGAAGGCATCGTGGCCGACGACCTCTGGCCCCTGCCCAGCTACCAAGAGATGTTGTTCATCAAGTAGCGCGCTCCTGCCAAGCGTAAAAACAAGGGCTCCGGCGTTGCCGGGGCCCTTTTTTTACGCTTGTCGGAGCGCGTCCGGCTTCCGATAGCGGGCCATCTGCACATTTTCCGAGGGCCCGCCTGATCCTCACGTACTGGGGTACGCTGCGGTCAGGCGGACCCTCGAAAAATGCACAGCTGACCCACTCTCGAAAGCCTTGGTCCGTGCCGGCGCGGGAGTGAGAGCCGCTGTCGGGTGCCGGGGGCACCCGAATCGCTCCAAAGAAGGAGGGTTGCGCGAGGAGGTGGGAGAAGGGAGAGCCGCTGTTTGGGGCTTTGCCCCGAAGGCGCTTGAGGGAGGGGATGGGGAAAGCGAGGCCAAACTAGGTGGGAGCACCCCGCGAAGCGGCGATAAAAAGTTTGGGAAAAGGAGGGGATGGGGGGCCGGGGGAAG
>NZ_JBGLYH010000051.1:0-28361 GCF_041414475.1 Pseudodesulfovibrio karagichevae | reverse complement strand
GGGAGGAAAAACCCTTTTCAAAGGGTTTTCCCTCCCCTTCCCCCGGCCGCCGGAGGCAAAAAAAAGCCCCCCGCATACCGCGCGGAGGGCTTTTGCACTCGTGAAAGGAACCAGCGCTACAGGAGGCGCTTGGCGATTTCCTTGGCGGCGCGTCGGCCTGCGCCCATGGCGGAGATGACGGTGGCCGCGCCGGTGACGATGTCGCCGCCCGCGAAGACGTTGGGGATGGAGGTCTCGCCGGTCTCGGGGTCGGCCTCGACGTAGCCCCACTTGTTCAGTTCGAGGTCCGGGGTGGCCTCGAGCAGGATGGGGTTGGGCCGGGTGCCCACGGCGATGATGGCCATGTCGCAGGGAATCCGTTCGGTCTCGCCCTCCAGGCAGACGGGCGCGCAACGGCCGGACTCGTCGGGTTCGCCGAGCTCCATCTTCTGGACGGTCAGCGCCTCGAGCCGGCCCTTGTCGTCGCCGTGGAAGGACAGCGGGCCGCACAGGCAGCGGATCTTGATGCCCTCCTCCACGGCGTGTTCGATCTCCTCGCGGCGGGCGGGCATTTCGTCCTCGGAGCGGCGGTAGACGATGGACACCTCTTCCGCGCCCATGCGCAGGGCGGTGCGCGCCGCGTCCATGGCCACGTTGCCCGCGCCGATGACGGCCACGCGCCGGGCCCCGTAGGCTGGGGTGTCGTAGGTCGGGAATTCGTAGGCCCGGCCGAGGTTGACGCGGGTCAGGTACTCGTTGGCCGAGAACACGCCGACCAGGTTCTCGCCCGGCACGTTCAGGAAGCGCGGCAGGCCCGCGCCCACGCCGACGAACACGGCGTTGTAGCCCTGGTCGAGCATGTCCTTAATGGTGATGGTCTTGCCGCCGACCCAGTTGGTGCGGAAGGTCACGCCGAGCTTGCGCAGGCCGTCCAGTTCGCGGGCGACCACGGACTTGGGCAGGCGGAACTCGGGGATGCCGTAGACGAGCACCCCGCCCGGCTCGTGCAGGGCCTCGAACACGTCCACCTTGATGCCGCGTCCGGCCAGGTAGCCCGCCACGGTCAGGGACGACGGGCCGGAGCCGATGCAGGCCACCCTGAGGTCCCCGCGCTCCAGGGCGCAGGCGGCCAGGTCGGTGACCTCCTCGCAGGCGCTCCTGGCGGCGTAGGTGTCGGCCACGTAGCGTTCCAGCCGCCCGATGGCCACGGGCTCGTGTTTCTTGCCCAGGATGCAGCTGCCCTCGCACTGGGTTTCCTGGGGGCAGACCCGGCCGCAGACGGCGGGCAGGGAGTTGGTCCTGCGGATGGCGTTGAAGGCCCCTTCGAGGTCGTCGTCCACCAGGCAGGCGATGAACCAGCGGATGTCGATGTTCACCGGGCAGCCGTCCTGGCACGTGGGCTTCTTGCATTGCAGACACCGCTCGGCCTCCACCAGTGCCTGCTCGCGGGAGTAGCCCAGGGCCACCTCCTGGAAATTCCCGGCCCGGACCTTGGGGTCCTGGTGAGGCATGGGGGTGCGGGTGCGAATTTTATTCGTCTTCTTATCGGCCATTGCAGCGGCACTCCTTGCTGAACAATTCCATGGATTCCTCTTCCTGCTGCTTGAACTGCCACAGCCGGGTCTTGAGTTCGGCGAAATCGACCTTGTGGCCGTCGAACTCGGGTCCGTCCACGCAGGCGAACAGGGTCTTGCCGCCCACGGTGCAGCGGCACGCGCCGCACATGCCGATGCCGTCGACCATGATGGAGTTGAGCGAGACTGTGGTCTTGGTGCCGAAGGGTTTGGTCACGCGGCAGACCGCCTCCATCATGGGCACCGGGCCGATGGCGACCACTTCGGACACGTCGTCCTCGGTCTCCAGGATGTCCTTGAGAACTTCGGTGACAAACCCCTTGTGCCCTTCGGAGCCGTCGTCGGTGGCGATGCGCACTTCGGGACAGAACGAAGAAAGTTCGGAGCAGAACAGGAGCAGGTTCTTGGACCGCGCCCCGATGATGGCGATGACCCGGTTGCCGGCCTCCACGTGGCCCTTGGCGATGTGGTGCATGGCCGCGATGCCGGTGCCGCCGCCCACGCAGACCACGGTGCCGGACTTCTCGATGTGCGTGGGCTTGCCGAGCGGACCGCACACATCCTTGAATTCGCCGCCCTCCTTCAGCTCGTCCATCGCCGCCGTCGTCTTGCCCACAACAAGATAAACTATGGTGATGGTTCCGTTTTCCTTGTCGCAGTCCGCGATGGTCAAGGGGATCCGCTCGCCGTGGCGACCGACGCGCAGCATGACGAAATTGCCGGGCTTGGCCTTTTGGGCGATCTGGGGCGCATCGATGACCATCATGGTGGTCTGCCCCGGGATCAGTTCCTCTTTTCTCAGAATCTTGTAACCCATGTATTCTCTCTCGTTGTTGGAAAACCCCATCCCTGCGGGGGTTCCGAAAATTATTCAGCGGCAGGGTTTCTGCTAGTAGCGCCAAACGGCCGGGGTTGTCAAAATCGCATCCAGTGAGTATAGTATAGGCTGACTGATCGATGTTGGATTTGCCAACTCCCACGGACGGGAGACGGAAAACCACGGGTCCCTCAGGATAGAGCGTGACATGGGTCACAGGGACGGCCGGGCTGCCTTATGCAATGCCACGGCCTTTTTTTGTCGCAAAAAAAGGCCGGACATGGGAGACGAGCATGAGGATACCCTCGCAGGCTGCCGAACAGTACCGCAAGACCGACTCCCTGGCCGAGCGCCGGGTGGAACGGAAGACGGTGCAACCCCAGGCCAGGACGACGACCACGTCGTTCGGCTTTCGCCTGGGTAAGTTCGGCGTGGACTACCGCGAGGAGACCACGGTTCTCGATCCCTCCCTGTCCCGCTCCGTGCGCGAGGAGACCCGCAAGGCCCGCGCCTTCAAGGCCGAGGCCGAGGTGGAGGACCTGCGCGCCGAGGTCGGCGCGGACGGCGCGGCCTACCGCCAGCGGGAGACCGCTCGCGCGGACCGCGACACCCCCTCCCCCGGACGGATCAAGTCCGCCCTGGCCGCCTACGCCAGGGCCCAGGCCCAGATCCTGCCGCCGCCCGGCAACATGCTGGCCGGCGTGGTCTAGAAACAACGAGGCCGCCCTTTTCGGGGCGGCCTTTTTCGTGGAATATCGCCTAATCTTCGGCATCCGGGCCGCCCTTGCCCCCGGCCGACTCCCTGCGCGTCTCCAGCCGCCCCTTGGCGGACATGAGCACGCCGAGCGCGCTGAACACGGTCAGGGCGATGAAGGCCAGGTTCATGGCCTTGATGAACAGCCCCGCGTTGTCGTGCGTCAGGGCCACAGGGCCGATGATGACCGCGAACACGCCGCTGATGAAGACCAGGGAGACGGTCATGCCCGTGGTCCGCATGGCCGCGACCACGGCCGAGGCCACGCCGTAGTTCTCGCGGTTCACCGCGCCCATGATGACCGCCATGTTGGCCGTGGCGAACATGGCCGAGCCCGCGCCGCACAGGGCCAGGATCACGGCCGTGAACAGCAGGGACGGGGCCGCGCCCAGGAAGATGGCCGCGCCCAACCCCACGGTGGCCACGCCCATGCCCGCCGTGGCCACCAGGTGCGGCGACCAGCGCTCGCACCACTTGCCGCTGACGACCGAGAAGATGACCTGCATGACCGGCTGCACCATGAGAATGAACCCGGCCTCGCTGGCGGTCATGCCCTGGGCCACCTGGAGGTACAGGGAGAGCAGGAAGGTGATCCCGTAGATGGCCGCGTAGCTGATGAACTGGGCGGCCGAGCCCAGGGAAAAGGCCGGGTTGCCGCTGAACAGGGCCAGGCTCAGCAGCGGGGCCTTGGCCCGCCCCTCCCAGAAGACGAAACAGAGCAGGAAGAAGACGCCGCAGGCGAGCATGACGACCCCGCCCGTGCCGTCCAGGTGCGAGCCGCCCTGGGAGAGCAGGATCATGCCCAGCGCGATGAACAGGGCCCCGCCGAAGTCGAAGCGCACGCCCTTGGCCACCACCGGCTTGACCGGCAGGGTCTTCAGGGTCAGCAGAAAGCCCACGGCGCAGGGCAGGGCCCCGCCGTAGAAGATCCAGCGCCAGCCGAAGTGGGTGACGATGAGCCCGCCGAGCCACGGCCCCACGGACAGGCCGAGGTAGACCCCGGCCGAGGCGATGCCCATGGCCCGGGCCCGGCCCGCGCCGGGGTAGAGGTCCGCGATGATGGCCAGGCCGGTGGAGACCATCATGGCGCCCCCGCCGCCCTGGAACACGCGCAGGACGATGAACTGGTTGATGCTGTGGCAGACCGGCAGGATCACGCTCATGACCGTGAACAGGGCCATGCCCGCGGAGAACGTCGCCCCGCGCCCGATCTTGTCGGACAGCCGGGTGACCGGAAAGAGGAGCATGGCCACGGCCGAGATGTAGCCCGACTCGACCAGCCCGAGCTGGGAGGCGCTGGCCCCGAACTCCCGGCCCAGGGCGGGCACGGCCACGGCCACGGCCGAGAGCATGAAGACCAGGGCGAACTGGGAGACGGTTATGGTGTACAGGCCGGTGGTCCGATCGTCATGGGCGAATTGGAACATGTTCGCGGAATATCCAGAGGTTGCAGGGTGGTGGACGGAAAGGGCGGCGCGGGGATCAAAGCCCGGCGCGCTGCCGACGCCATAGAGAATAAACACCCCCCCGGCCGGAGGCAAGATGCGGGGTGCGGGTTTCCCGCTCCCGGGACTACTCGGCCCCGGAGGCGGGCAGCGCGATGATGAAGGTCGCGCCCCGGCCCGGCCGGGATTCCACCCGCATGGTCCCGCCCAGGTGCTCGGTGACGATGAAGTAGGACACGGACATGCCCAGCCCGGTGCCCACGCCCACCGCCTTGGTGGTGAAGAACGGCTCGAAGACCCGGCGGCGGACCTCTTCGGGCATGCCCGGCCCGTTGTCCTCGATCTCCACCCGGAAGGTCCCGTCCGTGCGCCCGCAGCGCAGGACGAAGCGCGGCTCGCGGCCGGTCTCCTTCATGGCGAAGGTCATGGCCTGGGCCCCGTTGTTCAGGATGTTGAAGAAGACCTGCTCCAGCCTGCTGGCGTCGCAGCGGACCGGGAACGGCCCCTCCCCGTATTCGCGGTCGAAGGCGATGTCCTTGAAATTGTAGCTGTGCTCCAGGTCGTGGCCGCTGCGGACCAGCTCCACGGCCTTGTCCAGGATCAGGCTCACGTCCTCGTCACCCGCCGTGCCGTCCGTCTTGCGCGAGAAGCCGAGCATGTTGGTGACCACCCGGCCCGCCCGCTCGCCGGATTCGATGACCGCGTCGAGCATGGCGTCCACGCCCCGGGCGCGCACGTAGTCCATGACCCGGTCCAGGTTCGCGCCGCACTCCTCGGCCGTCCGGCGGTTGCGGGGGCTCTCCTCCAGGAGGCGCTTGCGCAGGAGCCGGGCGTTGCCCAGGATGGCCGCCAGGGGGTTGTTGATCTCGTGGGCCATGCCCGCGGCCAGCCCGCCCACCGAAACCATCTTCTCGGACTGGATCATCATCTCCTCGATGCGCACCTTTTCGGTGATGTCGTCCACCCGGACCACCGCGCCATGAACCCCGTTGGCCACCAGCGGATAGATCGAGACGTCGCGGTAGCGGCGCTCCCCGTCCACGTCGGCGGGCACCCGCTCGTGGATGGCCGGGGCCCCCCTGGCGATGGCCGCGGAGACCCGGCTCAGCTCCATGCCCAGGTCGGGCAGGACGTCGGCCAGCAGCCGCCCCTCCACCTCGCCCTGCTCGTACCCGGTGGCCGCCGCGGCGCGCATGTTCCAGTGGGTGATGCGCCCCTCGACGTCCACGCCGACCAGCAGCGAGGGCATGGAGTCGATGATGTTGGACAGATATCTGCGCAGGGTCAGGACTTCCTTTTGCGCGGCCTGGATCTCCCGGATGTGGTCGCCCAGCATGAAATTCTGGTAGGCGATCCAGGACATCTGGTTGGCCAGCAGAAAGAGGGCCCGGCCCACCTCCCTGAAGCGGCCCAGGGACATGACCGGAACCTCCTCGAAGGCGCGGACGAAGTCCACCTCGTTGGCCCCTATCTCGCGGGCATAGGCAAGGGTCCTCTCCTTGTCCACGTGTTCGTTGCGCACCTGGCCGACGAACCAGCTCGCGATATGGCGGCCGTCCACGGAGATGGACGCCCCCCCGTCCCACAGGCCGCTGCTCAGACACGGCTGGATGGTCGCGCCCCTCGGGTTGAACCGTCCGAGCAGGGTGTCGGACCGCCTGCAGTTGCACCGCCCCTTTTCGGTCTTGCGGATGATATCCTCGCACAGCCTGGTGAAATTGCTCGGTTTGGTGATGGGCACGCCGTCGGGCGTGGTGATGAGGGAGGCCACGCCGGTGGCCGTGGAAAAGGCGTCCTGGATGGCCTGGATCTCGTCCAGGTCGAACAGGTCGAGGAACCCGACCTCATGGGAAGGGGACGAGCCGCCGTCAAGGGCCGACAGTTCCTTCTCGGCCAGGTTCAGCTCACGGCGCAGGTCCGCCACTTTGCGCTCAAGTTCTTCCTTGTCCAAAACATCCCCCCTCTTGGAGTATCCATATATTTTGTCCATCAAATCGACCCACAAGTCAAATAGGGAGAACATCAAGGCCATTGCCATCCCACCCCCTTTGCCCTAGGCTGGCTTCCCATGTCCGCATCAGGCGCAACACCGCGCGAAATCCTCTCCTCGGTCTTCGGCTATCCCGAGTTCATCGGGCTCCAGGAATCGATCATCGACCACGTCATGCAGGGCGGGGATTCGCTGGTGCTCATGCCCACGGGCGGGGGCAAGTCCCTGTGCTACCAGATCCCGGCCATCCTGCGGCCCGGCGTGGGCGTCTGCGTCTCCCCGCTCATCGCGCTCATGCAGGACCAGGTCCAGGGGCTGACCCAGATGGGCGTGCGCGCCGCCTGCCTCAATTCCGCCCTGGACCCGAACACGGCCTACGACATCGAGCAGATGGCCCTGTGCGGCCAGCTCGACCTGCTCTACGTGGCCCCGGAACGCCTCTGCCGCCCGGGCTTCCTGGACATGCTCGCCCGCTGCAACCCGGCCCTGTTCGCCATCGACGAGGCCCACTGCGTATCCCAGTGGGGCCACGACTTCCGGCCGGAGTACACCCAGCTGTCGGTCATCAAGGAGCGCTTCCCGGACGTGCCGCGCCTGGCCCTGACCGCCACGGCGGACAAGCCCACCCAGGCGGACATCGTCAAGAATCTGCAGTTGGAAAACGCGCGGGTTTTCGCCACCGGGTTCGACCGGCCGAACATCACCTACACGGTGGTGCCCAAGAAGAACCCCACGCGCATGCTGAAACGGTTCATCGAGGAGAACCATCCGGGGGACGCGGGCATCGTCTACCGGCTGAGCCGCAAGAAGGTCGAACAGACCGCCGAATTTCTGCGGAAGAACGGGTACAACGCCCTGCCCTACCACGCCGGGCTGTCCTCGGCCGAGCGGTTCAACAACCAGGAACGGTTCATGCGCGAGGAGGGGGTGATCATGGTCGCCACCGTGGCCTTCGGCATGGGCGTGGACAAGCCCAACGTGCGCTTCGTCTGCCACCTGGAGCCGCCCAAGTCCCTGGAGGCCTACCACCAGGAGACGGGCCGCGCCGGTCGCGACGGCCTGCCCGCCTCGGCCTGGATGTGCTACGGCATGCAGGACATCGCCATCCTGCGCTCCATGATCGACTCGGGCGAAGCCGTTGATACGCGCAAGCGCATCGAGCACGCCAAGCTCGGCTCGCTCTTCGCCTTCCTGGAGACCGCGTCCTGCCGCCGCCAGGCCCTGCTGGGCTATTTCGGCGAGCACATCGAGCCGTGCGGCAACTGCGACAATTGCCTGAGCCCGGTGGACACCTACGACGGCTCGGTCATCGCCCAAAAGGCGTTGTCCAACATCTTCCGCACCGAGCAGCGCTTCGGGGTCAACCACCTGGCCGGGGTCCTGACCGGCGCGAGCACCGACCAGATCGTCCGCTTCAACCACGACCGGGTGTCCACCTACGGCATCGGCGCGGACATGACCCAGGACGAATGGAAGTCGGTCTACCGCCAGCTGCTGGCCGCCGGGTTGTGCTCGGTGGACCTGGAGCGGTTCAACGCCCTGACCCTGAACGAGCGCTCCTGGCCCATACTCAAGGGCGAGAGGCCGGTGCGCCTGCGCAAGGACCCGGCCCTGCCCAAGCGGGACAAAAAGAAGAAACGCCGCGCCCCGGTCCTGGCCGAGGACATCCTGACCAACTGGGAGGCCGAGGCGCTGTTCGAGCGACTGCGCGACCTGCGCCTGTCCCTGGCCGAGACCCAGTCCGTGCCGCCCTACGCCATCTTCGCGGACAAGACCCTGCTCGAGTTCGTGCGCTTCCGGCCGCGCGACATGGAGGAGTTCGCCTGCATGAGCGGGGTGGGCGCGAGCAAGCTGGAACGTTTCGGCGAGACCTTCCTGGAGAGCCTCCGGGCCCACGAGGAGGAGCACGGCCGCCCCGACACTATTCCGGAGATTCCCGAAGAGGTGCGCGAGGCCAAGAAACGGGAGGCGAGCGAAAAGCCGGACTTCACGGCCACGGCCCAGTCCACCCTGGACCTCTTCCTGGAACTCGGCGACGTGGACGCCGTGTCCGAGGCGCGCGGGCTCAAGCCCTCGTCCATCTGGCGGCACCTCATCCTGGCCGTGAACATGGGAAAGATCGACTACTGCCGTGTGGCCAACCTGCCGGACGAGGAGCGCGAGCGAATCGAGGCGGCCCTGGGCGAGTACCGCGCCAAGGGCGTGACCGCCATGACCCCGGTCTTCGAGGCGCTTGGCGGGGCGTACCCCTACGACCTGATCCGCCTGGTGGCCGCGGGCCTGAACCGGGCCTAGCGCGCCAGCTCGAACTTCTGCTCGGTGACGACCGGGCCCCAGCCGTCGCCCGCAGCCTCCTCCGTCAGCACGAACCCGTTGCGCTCGTAGAGCTTCCTCGCCGCGTGCAGTCCGGCGAAGGTCCACAGGTGGACCGACGCGAAGGCCCGTTCGCGGCAGAATTCCAGAGCCCGCCCGAGAAGGCGCGCGCCCACGCCGCGCCCCTGCATGGCCTCGTCCACGATGAACCAGCGCAGCCGCGCGCTGTCGCCGTACCGGGTGCCGTCCACGGCCACGGCCCCGGCGAACGCGCCTTCCGCCTCCGCCCACCAGAATCCGTCCCGATCCGCGTCGAATTCGGCCGTGAACTCGGCCAGTTCCCGCGCCACCTGAGCCTCGAACCGGGCGTCGAAATTCCAATGCGCCGCGTAGTATTCGGCGTGCAGCCGGACCACGCGCTCCTCGACGCCGGGCCTGTATGTATGAATGATAATGGGTTCCATGGCCGGACCATGGGGCAAAAAGGTTGACTTTGTCAACTAAATATTCGAGGATGATTCCATGACCAACTCCACCGAAATCGACCGTTTCCGGCATTTCAACCGATTCTACACCAACTACCTCGGCCTGCTCGGCAACCACCTGTACGAGAGCCCGGTGAACCTGAGCGAGGCGCGCGTCCTGTTCGAGCTGGACCGCTGCCCCGGCGCGTCCGCCCGCGACCTCAGGGACCGGCTCGGCCTGGACAAGGGCTACGTCAGCCGCATGGTGAAACGATTCGTCCGCCAGGGCTGGGTGGAGGAGCGGGCCTCGGCCGAAGACGGCCGGGTCAAGGAGCTGCGCCTGGCTCAGCCCGGCGACGCGCTCATGGCCGGGCTGCACCGGGCCGCCGCCGAGCAGGCGGACCGCGCCCTGGCCGCTCTCGCACCGGCCGAGCGCAAACGGCTGCTCGACGCCATGGCCGCCATCGAGTCCGTCCTGTCCCGGTAAATATACCCCCCACCCCTTGCCAAAGCGGCCTCAAGTGTCCATATTGGGACTACATTGAAAAGGGTTATCAACATGAAGAAAGCAACGGCACAGGTAAAGGGAATGCATTGCGCGTCCTGCTCGGCGCGCATCGAGAAGGTGGTCGGCAACATGGACGGCGTGGACGACGTCGCCGTGAACCTGGCCGCCGAAACCATGGCCCTGTCCTTTGATCCGGACACCGTGTCCACCGACGAGGTGGGCAAGAAGATCAAGAATCTCGGGTTCGAAGCCGAATTCGACGAGGAACGTGAACCGGTGGCGGGCGGCCTGACCGCCCTGGACCTGAACATCGGCGGCATGAGCTGCGCCTCCTGCTCGTCGCGCATCGAGCGCGTGGTCGGCAAGCTCAACGGCGTGGACACGGCCGCGGTCAACCTGGCCGCCGAGACCGGCAAGTTCGTCTTCGACCCCTCCCTGGTTTCGCGGCGCGAGATCCGCGACGCCATCAAGAATGCGGGCTTCACCTCCGAGGTGCGCAGCGAGGAGGGCAACCTCTTCGAGAAGCGCCGCCAGCAGGCCGAAGAGCGGCTGTCCGCCCAGAAACGGGCGCTCATCCCGGCCTTCCTCTTCGCCCTGCCCCTGCTCATCCTGTCCATGGGCCACATGTGGGGCATGCCCCTGCCCGTCTTCCTCGACCCCGCGCACTCCCCGGCCGCCTTCGCCGTGGTCCAGCTGCTGCTGACCCTGCCCGTGGTCTGGTCGGGCCGCAATTTCTATCTCCACGGCGTGCCCGCGCTGCTCCGGGGCGGCCCGGACATGGACTCCCTGGTGGCCATGGGCACGGGAGCGGCCTTCCTCTATTCCCTGTGGAACACCCTGGCCCTGGTCTTCGGCCTGGGCGACCCGCACGTCCTGGCCATGGACCTCTACTACGAGTCCGCCGCTGTGCTCATCGCCATGATCTCGCTGGGCAAGTATTTCGAGGCCCGCAGCAAGCTCAAGACCTCGGACGCCATCCGGGCGCTCATGCAGCTCGCCCCGGACACGGCCACCCTGCTCAAGGACGGCGAGCAGGTGCCCATCGCCGTGGCCGAGGTGGAGCCGGGCGACCTGCTGCTGATCAAGCCCGGCGAGCGCATCCCGGTGGACGGCACCGTGACCGACGGGCGCTCCTCGGTGGACGAGTCCATGCTCACCGGCGAGCCCATGCCCGTGGGGAAAAAGGCCGGGGACACCGTGGCGGGCGGCACCCTGAACACCTCGGGCGCGCTGACCATGCGCGCCGACCGCGTGGGCAACGACACGGTGCTGGCCCGCATCGTCCGGCTCGTGCAGGAGGCCCAGGGGTCCAAGGCCCCCATCGCCAACATGGCCGACCGCATCAGCTTCTATTTCGTGCCCGCGGTCATGCTCACCGCGCTCGTCGCCGGGCTCTGCTGGTACTTCATCGGCCAGGCGGGCTTCCCCTTCTCCCTGCGCATCTTCGTGGCCGTCATGGTCATCGCCTGCCCCTGCGCCATGGGGCTGGCCACGCCCGTGTCCATCATGGTCTCGGCCGGTCGCGGCGCGCAGCTCGGCGTGCTGATCAAGTCGGGCCGGGCGCTCCAGGAGGCGGGCAGCCTCGACACCGTGGTCTTCGACAAGACCGGCACCCTGACCCACGGACGGCCCGAGGTGGCGGCCATGACCATGGTCCGGGGCACCATGGCCCAGACCGAGGCCGTCTACCTGGCCGCCTCGGCCGAGAGCCAATCCGAGCACCCCCTGGCCCAGGCCATCGTGCGCCACGCCAAGGACAAGAACCTCGACTTCCCCGCGCCCGACGAGTTCGAGGCGATCATGGGCAAGGGCATCCGGGCCAAGGTCGGCTACCGCGAAGTGCTCATCGGCAACTGGGGATTCATGCAGGAACACGGGCTGAATTTCGGCGAGGACGGCTTCGCCAAGGAGGCTGTGGGCCACTACGAACAGCAGGGCGCGACCGTGGTCTACTTCGCCTCGGACAACAAGCTCAACGCCCTGTTCGCCATCGCCGACGAGATGCGCGAGGAGACCCCCGCGGTGATCTCCGCCCTGAAGAAGGCCGGGCTCACCCCGGTCATGCTCACCGGCGACAACGAGACCAACGCCCGGGTCATCGCCGAGCGCGCGGGCATCGACGAGGTCATCGCCGGGGTCCTGCCCGACCGCAAGGCCGAAGAGGTGGCTCGGCTTCAGGCCGGAGACCGCAAGGTGGCCATGGTCGGCGACGGCATCAACGACGCCCCGGCCCTGGCCAAGGCGGACATCGGCATCGCCATGGGCTCGGGCATCGACGTGGCCGTGGAGTCCGGCGACGTGGTCCTGATGCACTCGGACCTGCACGCTATCCTGACCGCGCTGAACCTTTCCCGCGCGACCATGCGCAACATCAAGCAGAACCTGTTCTGGGCGTTCGCCTTCAACGTCATCGGCATCCCGGTGGCCGCGGGCGTGCTGCACATCTTCGGCGGCCCCACCCTGAACCCGATGATCGCGGGAACGGCCATGGCCATGAGTTCGGTGACCGTGGTGTCCAACGCGCTCAGGCTCAGATTTTTCAAGGGTTAGTACACAACCAAAAGGAGTCAATCATGGCAACGGTGAAAGTCAAAGGCATGAGCTGCCAGCACTGCGTGAATTCCGTAACCGAGGTGATGGAGAAACTGGGCGCCAAGGACGTGTCCGTCGATCTCCTGACCGGCGACGTGAAATACGAGGAACCCGCCCCCATTGACAAGAAGGCCATCAAAGAGGCCATCGACAAGATCGGTTTCGAATTCGTGGACTAGCATTGGACCGGGGGAAGCCTCCGGCGGCCAGGGCGCTGCCCTGGACCCGGCAGGGAGCAAAGCCCCCTGCACCCCCATCGCTCGCTGCGCTCGACGTGCGGCGACGAAAGGCCGCGACGGGAAAGCCTTCCGCCGTGCCGGTGTGCGATTCGAGTCAGATAAAACGGATGGGACGGCGTGCTTCTTCACGATAAGAAGTGCGCCGTTTTCTCTGCCACGAATCGCGGTTATTTTTTGAAGAGGACAAAAGGAAAAAGGACGCCCTCCCGCTCTTGCACGCCCCTGCCGAAGGCACACAAAAAGTTTTGAAAGGGAATCCAGAGGGAAAACTTTTTCAAAAGTTTTCCCTCTGGCCGATCACTGCTGTCCTCATCCGTAGGGCTCGAAGACTCGCCAACGGCTGGAGGCCCGGAGACATTCCTACTCTTCCAATCCCGGCAGCAGGCCCTGTTCCGCGCCTTCCAGGCGGAGCAGGGCTTTTTTCATGGCGATGCCGCCCGAGGCGGAGAAGCCGGTCATGGCCCCGTTCGCGCCGACCACGCGGTGGCAGGGGTAGAGCACCGGGAACGGGTTGGCCCCCATGGCCCGGCCCACGGCCTGCGCGCCCTTGGGGCGGCCCAGGACGGCGGCCATCTGGCCGTAGGTCCGGGTGGTCCCCGGCGGGATGCGGCGCAGCTCCTCGATGGCGGCCCTCTGAAATTCGCTCATGCCCGAAAAATCGAACGGCAGGTCCGGCCAGACCGGGGCCTGACGGGCCTCGTAACGAAGGAGCGCCGCCTTGAGTTCCACGGCGGCTGCGGACAGGGATTGGGTCTCGCGCACGTCGTCGGCCCAGGCCACCTCGATGCGGCGGACCAGCCCGCCGCGCCAATCAAGGCGCAGGCCGAAGCGCTCGCCCCGCACCCATTCGCCGCAGTTCCCGGTCATCGCTCCCCCCCGCCGCCCTCGTCGAACCACTCGGGCGGGCCGTCCTCCGCCCCGTTCAGCTTGCCTTGCCAGATGTCGCGCGCTTCGAAGT
Organism: Pseudodesulfovibrio karagichevae; assembly: GCF_041414475.1. Taxonomy (NCBI): domain Bacteria; kingdom Pseudomonadati; phylum Thermodesulfobacteriota; class Desulfovibrionia; order Desulfovibrionales; family Desulfovibrionaceae; genus Pseudodesulfovibrio; species Pseudodesulfovibrio karagichevae. Next base: position 14,728 of record NZ_JBGLYH010000051.1, on the reverse strand, counting down.
GGTCGCGGATGGCGTTGTGCACCCGGCGCATGTTGCCCGCCCAGGCCGGGGCGACCAGTTCGCCCGAAGCCGGATTGCCGTTCAGGCGGTGGACGACCACGCGAGGATGCAGGCGCATGACCGCCTCGCCCAGCCAGTCCAGGTATTCGGCCTGGGTGGGCGGGACGTAGCGGCCCTCGTCGAACCAGCGGGCCAGGCGCGTGCCCCGACAGACGTAGGCGTTGTGGAACTTGATGCCGCCCACCGGCAGCGCGCCGACAAAGGCCACGGTGTCGAGCAACTCGGCGAGCCCCTCGCGGCCGCCGGGCGCGGGCAGGCCGGCCATGACGTGGGCCACCACGGTCAGGCCGCGTTCTGCGGCCGCCTGCGCGGCTGTGGCGAACGCGGCGGCGTCGTGGCCCCGGTTGATGTGCTTGAGCGTCGCGTCGCTCGATGATTGCAGACCGAGCTCCAGGAAGACCTCGGCCAGGCCGAACCGCTCGCGGCTGGCGGCCAGCAGGTCGAGCTTTTCCGCGTCCAGGCAGTCGGGCCGGGTGCCGAGCGCCAGGCAGGTCAGGCCGGGCAGATCGGCAAGCCCGTCCAGGGCTGCGGCCAGCCTGGCGGCCGGACCGTGGGTGTTGGAATAGGACTGAAGATAGGCGGTGAACCGGGACAGGTCGTGTTTCTTCACGTGAATGTCACGCCAGAAATCCCATTGTTCCCGTATGGATAGTCCCCGGTCGAGCATGCCCGACCCCGAGCCCTGCGGGTTGCAGAACACGCAGCCCTCGGCGGACAGGGTCCCGTCCCGGTTCGGACAGGAAAAACCGGCGTCCAGAGGGATCTTCTGGACCCGTTCGCCGAACCGTCGGCGGAGGTGGGCGGACAGGCGGTGGATGCGGATCATGATTTTTTTAGAAAAACTTGAGAAAAAAATGGCAAACCATGACTGGCGTATTGCTAGACCTGGTTTCATTTGGTACGAATCTGCAGTTCATAATGTACGCTAGCGCACTTCCCCCCCATTGGAAAGCGCGTTTCACGCATAGGTTTCTGACTAATTTTCGAATTTCGAACGGGGTGTACATGGGTAACCTACTCAACAGAATCATCGGCTCATTCTCCAACGACCTGGCCATCGACCTGGGCACGGCCAACACCCTGGTCTACGTCAAGGGCAAGGGCGTCATGCTCTCGGAGCCGTCGGTGGTGGCGGTCAAAAAGGATTCGCGGGGCGGCAAGACCGTCCTGGCGGTGGGCGCGGAGGCCAAGAAAATGCTTGGCCGCACGCCCGGCAACATCGTGGCCATCCGGCCCATGAAGGACGGCGTCATCGCCGACTTCGAGGTCACCGAGGCCATGCTTCGACATTTCATCTCCAAGGTCCACAACTCGCGCCGCCTGGTCCGGCCACGGATCATGATCTGCGTGCCCACGGGCATCACCCAGGTGGAGAAGCGGGCGGTCAAGGAATCGGCGCAGTCCGCCGGTGCCCGCGAGGTCTACCTGATCGAGGAGCCCATGGCCGCAGCCATCGGCGCGAACCTGCCGATCACGGAACCGACCTCGAACATGATCGTGGACATCGGCGGCGGCACCACCGAGATCGCCGTCATCTCCCTGTCCGGCATCGTCTACGCGCGGTCCGTCCGCATCGGCGGCGACAAGATGGACGAGGCGATCATGCAGCACGTCAAACGCAAGTACAACATGCTCATCGGTGAATCCACGGCCGAACAGATCAAGATCCACATCGGGTCCGCCTATCCCCTGGGGGATGAGGAGCCGATCATGGAGGTCAAGGGCCGCGACCTGGTCACCGGCATCCCGCAGAACCGCCCCATCACCGCCGAGGAGGTCCGCGAGGCCATCTCCGAGCAGGTCGAGGGCATCGTTCAGGGCGTGCGCATCGCGCTGGAGCAGACCCCGCCCGAACTGGCGGCGGACATCGTCGACCGGGGCATCGTCCTGACCGGCGGCGGCGCGCTCCTCAAGGGGCTCGACCAGCTGCTGCAGCACGAGACCCAGCTGCCCATCACGGTGGTGGAGGACCCGCTCACCGCGGTCGTGCTCGGCTCCGGCAAGGCGCTCGACAATATCGACCTGTACAAGGACATCACCACCGACTAACGGGCGATATGGTCAAACACCGGTTATCCGAAAGCGCACGATTGCCCGAAGCCGCAATTGTGCGCTTTCATAAGTTTGCAGGGAAGGACGCATGAGAGGACTCAAGAAGATCGCCATCCTCATCGTGGCCTGTCTTTTCGTGTACCTGTCCCTGTTCACCTGGAACCTGCGCACGGGCCACCTGGACGCCCTGTCCGCCCACACCGGGCTGGACATCTCCGGCATCATCCTCAAGCCGGGCATCTGGGTCGCGGAGCAGGTCTCCGGCTTCTGGCACCGCTACATCTATCTGGTGGGGTTGAAGCAGGACAACGACACGCTGCGGGAAGAGGCCGCCGACCTGCGGCGGACCAACATGCTCATGGGCGCACAGGCCCGCTCCGCCGCACGGCTGGAAGCCCTGCTCGGCTTCCGCCCGCCCGAGAAGTGGACCTTCTCCGGGGCCCGGGTCATCGGCCAGCGCATGGGCCCGGCGGGCGCGCTGGACACCGTGGTCGTGGACAAGGGCAAGGCGTCCGGGGTGACCGACGACATGCCCGTGGCCTCCCTCAAGGGGCTGGTCGGGCGCATCCTGCGCTCGGGCGCGGCCACCTCCACGGTGCTGCTCCTGACGGACCCCAACTCCCGCATCGCGGTCATTGGGGCCGGCAACCGCTCGCCCGGCATGCTCTCGGGCCAGGGCTACGGCGAGCCGCTCCAGCTGCGCTACGTCAACCAGAACGCGCCCGTGGACCCCGGCGAGCTGCTGCTCTCCTCCGGGCTGTCCGGCATCTACCCCAAGGGACTGCCCGTGGCCAAGGTGACCAAGATCAGGCGGTCCGACATTTCCCTGTTCCTGACGGTCCAGGCCGAGCCCCTGGTGGACGTGGCCGGACTCGAAGAGGTCCTGCTCCTCAGCCGCGAGCCCGAGGCCGCCGTGGAGGCCGGGACCGGCAACGCGGCCGTGCCCGGAGCCCAGGCCGGACCCGCGCCCGAAGCCGGGCCGGGATCCGGGAAGGAGGACGCGAGCGGTGCTGCCGACCAATAGCGCTTTGGCCGTGCTCTGGTGGGGGGCCTACACCGTCCTCGGCGTATGGGCCCAGCGGACCGTGCCGGGCATCGACGTCTTCGCCCCGGCCCTGATCGTCTCCCTCCAGGAGGAGAGCGGGCAGCGCAGCACCTTGCTGGCCGTCATCTGGATTCTCCTGATCGAGGGCACGGGCAACCTGCCCTTCGGCTACGGCCTGGCCTGGTACGGGTTGCTGGCCGTCGCCTTCTTCGCCGGGCGCTGGCTTTTCGAGGCCCGCTCCTATCTGTTCATGGCCCTGCTCGGCCTGTGGGTGGGCCTGCTCCATCCGGCCCTGATCTACGGGCTGTCCTCCCTGGCCAACCTGGAGGTGCCCATGCGGCCCATCCTGATCCAGGGCGCGATCCAGGCCGTGGCCTTTCCCGTGATCTGGTTCCTGGCGGACCGTTTCTTCCCCGCGAGGTTGCGTCAGGATGTCAGACCTCTATAACGAATCCGAACAACAGGCCCCGCGCTCGGGCCTGCTCCTGCTCCAGGCGCTCATCCTGGGGCTCTTCTGCCTGTTCGCCGTCCGGCTGTGGTACCTCCAGATCCACCGCAGCGAGGAATATCAGATCAAGGCCCTGGAAAATCAGCTGCGCCAGGAGTCCATCCCCTCGCCGCGCGGGCTCATCCGCGACCGCAACGGCGACCTGCTGGCCGTGAACGAGCCCGCCTACGCGCTGGGCATCATCCGCGAGGACTGCCCGGACGTGGACCGCCTGGTCCACCAGATCGCGCTCTGGACCGGCAAGGACTACTTCGATCTCAAGACCCTGTACAACAAGAACCGCAAGCGGGTGAAACCGTTCGAGCCGCTGATCGTGGTCCCGGACCTGACCTTCGCCCAGCTGGCCCTGGTCGAGACCAACAAGCTGCGCTGGCCCGGCCTGGAGATCCAGTTCCGGCCGCGCAGGCTGTACCGCTACGGCACCCTGCTCGCCCACGTGCTCGGCTACGTGGCCGAGGCGGACGAGGAGGACATGGCCAAACGGCCCGAGCTGGCGCTGGGCGACTACGTGGGCAAGCAGGGCATCGAGTTGATGCTCGAGGACCGCATGCGCGGCATCAAGGGGCTGACCCAGTACCAGGTGGACGTCAACGGCAGGCGGCTCAAGGAGCGCATCCTCAAGCATCCCCAGGCCGGGCACGAGATCTCCCTGTCCATCGACCTGGGCCTGCAGAAGCTGTGCATGGACTGGCTCTCCGAGGAGGCGGGCGGCGTGGCCGTCATGGACGCCGACACCGGCCAGCTCTGGGCCCTGGCCACGGCCCCGTCCTACGACTCCAACGATTTTTCCTCTGGCCTGTCCTCCAAGCAGTGGGCCAAGCTGCGCGACGACCCCCTGCACCCCATGCAGAACCGGGTCATCCAGTCGGTCTACCCTCCCGGCTCCATCTTCAAGCACGTGGTCGCCGGTGCCGGGCTGCACTACGGCATGGTCGACCCCAAGGAGACCGTGTTCTGTCCCGGATTCATCAAGCTCGGCCGCCGCATCTTCCGCTGCTGGCGACGGGGCGGCCACGGCAACGTGGACATGAACCGCGCCCTGGTGGAGTCCTGCGACGTCTATTTCTACAAGCTCGGCAAGAAGCTCACCGTGGACCGCATGGGCGATTTCGCCAGGGCCGTGGGCTTCGGCGAGAAGACCGGCATCCGCCTACCCCATGAGAAGGCGGGCAACATCCCCGACCGCGAGTGGAAGCTCAAGCGGTTCGGCGAGGCATGGCAGGGCGGCGACAACCTGAACATGGCCATCGGCCAGGGGTTCACCCTGGTCACGCCGCTCCAGGTGGTCCGCTTCTTCGCGGGCATCGCTAACGGCGGCAAGCTGCTCAAGCCCCTGCTGCTCAAGGACGAGAAAGCCGTGGTCCAGTCGGACATCCCCCTGCGTCCCGACCAGATGGAGCTGCTCCGCCAGGCCCTGGTCGACACCGTGGAGGACCCCCACGGCACCTGCCGCCGCATCCGCACCAAGGGCGTGATCGTGGGCGGCAAGACCGGCACGGCCCAGGTGGTCCGGCTGACCGACGAGCTCAAGGAGCTCAAGGACGACCAGATCCCGTACAAATTCCGCGACCACGCCTGGATGGCGGCCATCGCCGAAAAGGACGGCCGACGGTTCGCCATCGCCTGCCTGGTGGAGCACGGCCTGCACGGCGGCTCCGGGGCCGGCCCCATCGTCAAGGCGGTCATCGACTACCTCTTCCTGGACAAGGTCACGCCCAAGCCCGAGGAGCGGAAGGCCGAGGCCCGGGCCGTGCGCGCCCTGTCCCTCAAGCACAAGGAGAAGCGCCATGCCGATTGACCGCAGGCTGCTCTTGTATATCAACTGGCCGCTCTTCGGCCTGGCCGTGATCCTCTTCCTCATCGGCGTGCTCAACCTCTATTCGGCCAGCGGCACCCGCCTGGAAGCGGGCATGAACATGGCCCCCTTCTACCACCGCCAACTGCTCTGGGGGCTCATGGGGCTGTTCGGCATGCTCGTCTTCATGTTCTTCGACTACCGCCACCTCAAGACCCTGGCCTGGCCCCTGTTCTGGACCACGGTGGTCCTGCTCGTGGCCGTGTTCTTCGCGGGCAAAACCATCTACGGGGCGCGCCGCTGGCTCGACCTCGGGTTCATGAACTTCCAGCCCTCGGAGCTGGCCAAGATCGCCATCCTCATCGTGGGCGCGCGAATACTGTCCCGGGAGCGGGAGCCGCTGAATTTCATTCGCCTGGCTTACGTGTTCGGCGTGGGCCTGGTCCTGGCCGGACTGATCATCAAGCAGCCGGACCTGGGCTCGGGGCTGTCCATCCTGATGATCCTGGGCGGCATGATCCTCTACCGGGGTGTGACAGCCAGGGTCTTCAAGACCTGCCTGGTGGCCATCCCCTGCCTGCTGCCCCTGTCCTGGTTCTTCCTCCACGACTACCAGAAGCAGCGCATCATGACCTTCCTGGACCCGACCACCGACCCCCTGGGCGCGGGCTACCACATCATCCAGTCCGAGATCGCCATCGGCTCGGGCGGGTTCTGGGGCAAGGGATTCCTGGAGGGGACCCAGTCCCAGCTGCGCTTCCTGCCGGAACGCCACACGGACTTCGCCGTGGCCGTCTTCGGGGAGGAATGGGGCTTTGTCGGGACCATGATTCTGCTGACCCTGTTCTGCATATTTCTTTACCAGATGGTGGTCATCGCCCGGGACGCGCGCGGCCTGTTCGGGTCCTACCTGGCGGCCGGTGTGTTCTTCTATTTTTTCTGGCAAATCCTGATTAATACGGGTATGGTCCTCGGGCTGATGCCAGTGGTCGGCATACCGCTTCCGTTCATCAGTTACGGGGGCAGCGCCACCCTGGTGAATTTTTGCCTCGTCGGGCTCGTGCTCAACGTGTCAATGCGCCGGTTCCTGTTCAAACAGGCCTAAGCGGCACGCAACAAGCCCCTTTTTTCACAACCAGGATTTCGCAGGAGCGGATTTTCATGGCCAGAGATGAGATCAATGCGTTTTTGGGGGCGGGAACCAACTATCACGGCAAGTTGCATTTCCAGGGCGCGGTGCGCATCGACGGCAACTTTCAGGGTGAGGTGGTTTCCGAAGGAACGCTGGTCATCGGTCAGGACGCCGTGGTGGACGGCCAGGTCAAGGTCGGCCAGCTGGTGCTCTCCGGCAGGATCAAGGGTGAAGTAGAGGCAAAGAACAAGGTTGTCCTGCACAAGACCGCGAATTTGCAGGGCAATATCAGGACTCCGGTCCTGGTCGTCGAGGAAGGCGCGGTTCTCGAGGGCGAACTCGTCATGGGCAGCCTGGACACCGTCACCAACGCAAAACCGGAAAAGGATTCCGATCCGTCCTGACCGGTTTTGAAGGCGTGAATTCGAGGGGGTTCAAAGGCAAAAAGCCTTTGACACAACCCGCGAAATTGGGTAATTCCCAGTGACTTTGCGCCAAAATTCACAACCTCATCGGGGGCATTTGGTATGGTTATACCTGACAAAACAATTTTTATCCAAGGTCTGAACTTCGTTGTCATGATCTTCTTGCTGAATGTCGTGCTGATCCGTCCGATCCGCGAAATCATCAAGAAGCGCAAGGGGTTGATGGCCGACCAGCTGGAGAAGATCGAAAGCTTCAACGCCAGCGCCAAAGAAAAAGTGGCCGGCTACGAAGCCCAGCTGACCGAGGCGCGCAAGGAGGCCGGAGAAATCCGGAATGCCGCCAAGGAAGAAGGCGTGGCCGAGGAACAGGCCATGCTGGCCGAGGCCGGCAAGGAGGCCTCGAGCCTGATCAAGGCCAACCGCGCCGAGATCCAGTCCGAGGTCAAGGTTGCCATGGAGCAGCTGACCAAGGACGTGTACGACTACGCTGAGCAGGCGACAGGCAAGATCCTGGGCCAGGCTTAGACAAGAGGAGGGTTTCATCTTGAAACGGACGTATGTGTTTTTTGCGGTTCTCATGACCGCCCTGGTTGTCTCCTCTGTCGCTTTTGCCAATGAAGGTGGGGCCCCTCACGCGCTCTTCACGGCCGAAAACGTGAAGAACTACGGGCTGCGCCTCCTCAACTTCCTGATCTTCATCTGGCTGCTCTACAAGCTCGGCGGCTCCAAGGTGAAGGACTTCTTCGTCGGACGCCGCGACGGCATTAAGCAGGATCTGGACGACCTGCAGTCCCGTCAGGTGGAGGCCGAAAAGAAGCTCAAGGAAGTCGAGGCGAGCATCGCCAACATGGCCCAGGAAAAGCAGCAGATTCTGAACGACGCCAAGGCCCAGGGCGAGGCCATCAGGACCGCCATCATCGAAAAGGCGAAGCATGATGCCGCCGCGCTGACCGAGCAGGCGAAGCGCACCGCTTCCAACGAGGCGCAGGCCGCCGTCGAGACCATCCGCGCCGAAATGGCCGAGATGGTTGTGGCCGCCGCCGAGAAGATCGTTGCCGAGAAGCTGAGCGCCAAGGATCACGACAAGCTCGTGGATGACTATTTAACAAAGGTGGTGCTCAATTGATCGGTAACGTAGTTTCCCGCCGTTACGCCAAGGCCCTCTTTGCCGTCGGCGCCGCCAAGGGCGAGGCCGAACAGGCGAAATACGGCGAACAGCTGGCTGCCATCAGCGCTTCCATCGAGGGAGCTCCCGAGGCCATGGCCTTCTTCCGCAACCCGGCCTTCAGCGCCGAGGAGAAGAAGTCCGTCGTGACCCAGCTGGTCGAGAAGATGTCGTTGGAACCGATGGTCAAGAACTTCTGCGACCTGCTGGCCGACCGCGGCCGGGTCGAGATGCTCCCCGCCATCGCCGCCGACTACAAGGCTATGATGGATGCCGTCTCCGGCGTCGTCACCGGTGAACTCATCACGGTGAGCGAACTCAACGAGGAAAGAAAATCTGCAATCCAGGGCAAACTGGAGAAACAGGCCGGCAAAAAGCTGGAACTGTCCTTCTCCACCGACGAGTCCATTCTCGGCGGGATCGTCCTCAAAGTCGGGGACAAGGTCATGGATGCCAGCCTCAAGGCTCAGCTGCAGATTTTGAAAGAAAATATTAAAAGGGGTGAGTAGGGCAATGCAGATCAAAGCAGAAGAAATCAGCAAAATCATTCAGGACCAGATTCAGAATTACGAATCTCGTGTTGAAATGAGCGAGACCGGCACCGTCCTCTACGTGGGTGACGGTATCGCGCGCGTGCACGGCGTTGAGAACGTCATGGCCATGGAGCTGCTGGAATTCCCCGGCGGCCTGATGGGCATGGTCCTCAACCTGGAAGAGGACAACGTTGGTGTCGCCCTGCTGGGCTCCGACACCGGCGTCAAGGAAGGCGACCCGGTCAAGCGTACCGGCCAGATCTACTCGGTCCCGGTCGGCGACGGCGTCATGGGCCGCGTGGTCAACCCGCTGGGCCAGCCCATCGACGGCCTGGGACCCATCGAGTCCACCGAGACCCGCCCGGTCGAAATGAAGGCTCCCGGCATCATCGCCCGTAAGTCCGTTCACCAGCCCTGCTACACCGGTCTCAAGGCCATCGACGCCATGACCCCGGTTGGCCGCGGCCAGCGCGAACTGGTCATTGGCGACCGCCAGACCGGCAAGACCGCCGTCTGTGTCGACGCCATCCTGGCCCAGAAGACCACCGACGTGCACTGCTTCTACGTGGCCATCGGCCAGAAGAAGGCATCCGTCGCCCTGGTCGCCGACGTGCTCCGCCAGCACGGCGCCATGGAGTACACCACCATTGTTTCGGCCACCGCTTCCGAGCCCGCGCCGCTGCAGTTCATCGCCGCCTACACCGGCGCGACCATGGCCGAGTTCTACCGCGACAACGGCAAGCACGCCCTGATCTGCTACGACGACCTTTCCAAGCAGGCCACCGCCTACCGCGAAATGTCCCTGCTGCTTCGCCGCCCCCCGGGACGTGAAGCCTACCCGGGTGACGTCTTCTACCTGCACTCCCGCCTGCTCGAGCGCGCCTGCAAGGTCAACGACAGCCTCGGCGCCGGTTCCATGACCGCCCTGCCGGTCATCGAAACCCAGGCCGGTGACGTGTCGGCGTTCATCCCGACCAACGTTATCTCCATCACCGACGGCCAGATCTACCTGGAGCCCAACCTGTTCCTGTCCGGCGTCCGCCCGGCCATCAACGTCGGCCTCTCGGTCTCCCGCGTCGGTGGTTCCGCCCAGATCAAGGCCATGAAGCAGGTGGCCGGTACCCTGCGTCTCGACCTCGCCCAGTACCGCGAGCTGGCGGCCTTCGCCTCCTTCGGCTCCGATCTGGACAAGGCCACCCAGGCCAAGCTCAACCGCGGCGCCCGCATGGTCGAGCTGCTCAAGCAGCCCCAGTACAAGCCGCTGACCGTCCAGGAACAGGTCGCCGTGCTGTACGCAGGCACCCGCGGCTTCGTTGACGAAGTGCCCATCGAGGCCGTCATTCGGTTCGAGGCCGAGTTCCTCGAGTTCATGCGCAGCGCCAAGTCCGCCGTTCTCGACGCCATCGCCGAGAAGGAGAAGATCGACGACGCCGTCGAAGCCGACCTCAAGGCCGCTATTGAAGAGTTCAAGAAAGGCTTCAGCGCTTAACTTAAGGGGTAGTTGAATGGCTTCGTTAAGAGACGTCCAGAACCAGATCACTGGCGTCAAGAAAACCAAGCAGATCACCAAGGCCATGAATATGGTGGCCTCGGCAAAACTGCGCAACGCACAGGAGCGTATTGAACGCTTCCGTCCGTATGCGAACAAGTTTTACGAGATGCTCGGGGACTTGGCGGCCGGTGCAGACGAATCGGTGCATCCGCTGCTGGAAGTCCGGGAGGAAGTAAAGACCGTGGGTATCATGGTCGCCACCTCCGACCGCGGCCTGTGCGGCGCGTTCAATATCAATATCATCAACACGGCCAAGAGACTGGCCCGGGCCAAAGCGGCCGAGGGCAAGACGGTCAAGGTCTGGTGCATCGGCAAGAAGGCGCGCGACGCCTTCCGCAAGCTCGACTACGAGATCGTGCGCGCCGAGGCCGACGCCATGACCACCTTCGACTTCACCCTGGCGGCCAGCGTCGGCAACGAGCTCATCGCCGGGTATGTCTCGGGAGACCTCGACGAGGTCCATGTGTGCTTCGGCGAATTCCAGAGCATGGCCAAGCAGCCGCCCGTCGATCTGACGGTCCTGCCCATGGCCGCCCAGGAAGAGGCCGAGGGACAAGGCGAATCCGGGGCCACCGGAGACTACTTGTACGAACCGTCCGTAGAGGGCCTGCTGGCCGAGCTTCTGCCTCGGTTCATCAAGGTCCAGGTCTACCGCGGCCTGCTGGATACCTCGGCATCCGAGCACGCGGCCCGCATGGCGGCCATGGATAACGCCACCAAGGCGTGTGACGAACTGACTGGCAGCCTGACCTTGCTCTACAACAAGACAAGACAGGCCGCCATCACTGGCGATCTTATGGACATTGTCGGCGGCGTGGAAGCGCTGAAAGGATAAAAGGGGGCTATGAAAAATGGCTAATACTGGTAAAATCGTTCAGGTAATCGGCGCCGTTGTCGACGTCGAATTTGCCGAAGGGAATCTTCCCAACATTCTGTCTGCGTTGGATATTAAAAACCCCAACAACACGGACGCACCTAACCTGGTCTGCGAAGTCGCTCAGCATCTGGGCAACAACGTGGTCCGCACCATCGCCATGGACGCCACCGAAGGTCTCGTCCGCGGCATGGAAGCGGTGGATACCGAATCTCCCATCACCGTTCCCGTCGGCTCCGGTTCCCTGGGCCGCATTATGAACGTCGTCGGCGAGCCCGCTGACGAAATGGGCCCGGTCCCCTGCGAAAAGCGTCTCCCCATTCACCGCGAAGCCCCCGCCTTCACCGAGCAGTCCACCAAGGTCGAACTGCTCGAGACCGGCATCAAGGTCGTTGACCTGCTCATCCCGTTCCCCAAGGGCGGCAAGATGGGCCTGTTCGGCGGCGCCGGCGTCGGCAAGACCGTTATTCTCATGGAGATGATCAACAACATCGCCAAGCAGCACGGCGGCATCTCCGTGTTCGCCGGTGTTGGTGAGCGCACCCGTGAGGGCAACGACCTCTACCACGAAATGAAGGAAGCCGGCGTTCTGGAGAAAGCCGCCCTGGTCTACGGCCAGATGAACGAGCCTCCGGGAGCCCGTGCCCGCGTCGCCCTGACCGCCCTGACCTGCGCGGAATACTTCCGTGACGAAGAAGGCCAGGACGTGCTGCTGTTCGTCGACAACATCTTCCGCTTCACCCAGGCGGGCGCCGAGGTTTCCGCACTGCTCGGCCGCATGCCTTCCGCGGTTGGCTACCAGCCGACCCTGGGCACCGACCTTGGTAAACTGCAGGAACGCATCACCTCGACCAACAAGGGTTCCATCACCTCGGTCCAGGCCGTTTACGTGCCCGCCGATGACTTGACCGACCCCGCGCCGGCCACCACCTTCGCGCACCTTGACGGTACCCTGGTTCTGTCCCGTCAGATCGCCGAGCTGGGCATCTACCCCGCAGTCGACCCGCTGGACTCCACTTCCCGCATCCTCTCCCCGGACGTCCTGGGCCAGGAGCACTACACCACCGCCCGTGAAGTCCAGTCCGTGCTCCAGAAGTACAAGGATCTGCAGGACATCATCGCCATTCTCGGTATGGACGAACTGTCCGACGAGGACAAGCTGACCGTCGCCCGCGCCCGCCGCGTGCAGCGCTTCCTGTCCCAGCCGTTCCACGTGGCCGAGGTCTTCACCGGCGTCGCCGGCGTGTACGTCAAGACCGAGGACACCGTTAAGGCGTTCCGCGACATTCTGGACGGCAAGTACGACGACCTGCCCGAGCAGGCCTTCTACATGTGCGGCCCGATTGAGGAAGCCATCGAAAAAGCCAAGCAGTAAGCGAGGTAACTCATGGCCACTATGAAGCTTGAAATTGTCACTCCCGACCGGAAGGTTCTTTCCGAGGACGTGGAATACGTGGGCGCGCCCGGCATCATGGGCGAATTCGGCGTACTGCCGAACCACGTGCCCTTCCTGTCCGCTCTCGGGGTCGGCAATCTTCACTACAAACAAGACGGCAAGGCGTACTACGTCTTCGTCTCCGGTGGCTTCGCCGAAGTCAGCAACAACCAGGTCACCATCCTGGCCGAGATTGCCGAGAAGGCCACCGAGATCGACGTGGAACGCGCCATGAAGGCCAAGGAACGCGCCGAACAGCGCGCCCAGGCCGCCAAGGAAAAGATCGAGGCCGCCCGCAACCAGGCAGCCCTGAAGCGCGCCATCACGCGCATCAACTGCAAGTCCAACGGACAGGGCGCAGGCACCTGCTAACGACGATCCGTTCCGAGACCCGATAACAAGAGGGCGGTTCCGCAAGGAACCGCCCTTTTTCATGTGCTTTGCGCCCCCGGCCCCCCATCCCCACCTTTTCCCAAACTTTTTGTGGACCTTCGGCAAGGTTGGAACAGGTCTGATTACCTGTCCTCTTCTCCCCTAAAAAACGCGATTTCGGGCAGAAAAAAGCGTGCTCTCTTCCGCGAAGAAGCACGCTGTTCCATCCCTTTTTCCTGCCCGAAATCGCCACCCGGCACAGCGGAAGACGTCCCTGGCCAGCCTTCCGTCCCGGCGCCCCGAGCGCCGGAGGCATTCCCCGTCAGTCCGCCTTGATTACGACAGGCCGAGCTTGACCTTAAGCGCGTCCCAGACCCGGTCCGGGGTGAGATCGCGCATGCACTTGAAGTGGCCCTCGGGACATTTTCTCGGGCCGTGCAGGCCGCAGGGGCGGCAGGCCAGCCCGTCGTTTTCCAGGACAGTGGAGTTGTCGCCGCGCGGGAAGAACCCGAGGGCCTTGACGGTCGGGCCGAACAGCGCCACCAGGGGCACGTCTTGGGTCCAGGCCAAGTGCATGGGACCGGAATCGTTGGTCAGATAGGCGTCGAGCCTGCCCAGATAGGCGGCCAGTTCCGGGAGCGAGAGCTGCCCGGCCAGGTTGGTCACCCTGTGCGGATCGGCCTTGGCCAGGTCGATGACCTGCGCGGCCACCGCCTCCTCGCCCGGCCCGGCAAAGACGAGCACGTGCGCGCCATCGTTCGCGGCGCGGCGGACGATCTCGCCGAAACGTTCCACGGGCCAACACTTTGTCGGCCAGGTGGAGCCGGGATGGACGCCGAGCACCGGCCGGTCGAACCCGAAGGTCTCCCAAAAATGATCGGCCGCCTGCCGAGCCTTCTCGGGCAGGACCAGCCGCGCCTCCGGGGCGGGCCCGCCGATGCCCAGCGGCCGGACCAACTGCATGAGCCGCTCGATCTCGGCCAGCTCGGTGAACCGCCTGTCCACGGTCTCGGTGTAGGCCAGCCGGTTGTACCACGGCCGGTTGTAGCCGATGCGCCGCGTTATGCCCGTGGCCCCGGCCACCATGGCCGAGCGCAGGCTGGTGTGCGTGGAGATCCACAGGTCGAATCCCTCCCGGCCGAGCTCCCAGCCCAGCCGCACCGCCGCGTTCAACGATTTCTGCGCACCGCGCTTGGCAAAGGGCCGCACCTGCGCGATTTCGGGCTGCCCTTCGAACACGGACTGCACCCCGGAGCGCACGAAAAAATGGATCTCCGCGGCCGGATACCGGTCCTTCAACGCCCTGAGCAAAGGCAGGGTCAGGACCGCGTCGCCCAGGAACGCGGTCTGCCAGACGGCGATTTTTTTGTATTCCCGCATGGGGTGTAGGTGTATCCTGTCGGACAGGTTCAGGCAACATCTTGATCTGCGGACGGTCAACGGCTACTGTCTTCCGCAAGGAGCCCACCCATGAAATACATCATGTTCGAAGACTTTTCCGGCGCCGCCGTGCCCATCATCTTCCCCAGCCGCATCAATTTCGACGAGATGCGCGAGCAGATGCCGTACACCACCGCCCTGTCCGCCGGGTACATCACCCTGACCTCCGAAGGCGTGCGCTGCCACGGCCAGTCCAAATCCCTGCAACTCGAAGCCGGGCCCGAAGACGCCGCCATCATCCAGACCAAATTCGAAGACGCCGAGAGCTAAGATGCCTCCGGCGGCCGGGGGAAGGGGAGAGGGAAACCCTTTGTAAAGGGCTTTCCCTCTCCCCTTCCCC
>NZ_JBGLYH010000050.1:0-29428 GCF_041414475.1 Pseudodesulfovibrio karagichevae | reverse complement strand
CTTCCCCCGGACCCCCATCCCTCTTCCCTTCCTAAACTTTTTATGTCGCTTCGCGAAGGGAGGGGTGGCCGGAAGGCCTTGTGTTGAATAAAAAATTGGTGGGGTTCGCACCCCTGCGCCGCCCTGTCGGACATCCGCTCCACTCCCCCTCCCCGGCGACGCAGCGCCAAAAAGTTTGGAAGGGAGAGCGCGAGAGGGAAACTTTTTCAAAAGTTTCCCTCTCGCATCTTCATCAAACTATTTGCTCCGCTTCAAACCCTTATCCGCGATGTCGCGACGGTAGAAGCTGTTGTCGAAGTGGACCTTGTCCACGGCTTCGTAGGCCCTTTTCCGGGCGGCGGCCAGGTCGTCGCCGAGCGCGGTGACGCAGAGCACGCGGCCGCCGGAGGTGACGATCTTGCCGTCTACGAGCTGGGTGCCCGCCTGGAAGACCTTGACCCCTTCCATGGCGTCGGCTTCGTCGAGGCCGGTGATCTCCATGCCCTTGGGATAGGGGCCGGGGTAGCCCTCGGCGGCCATGACCACGCCGCAGGCGGTCTGCGGGGTGGACGTGACCTCGACCTGGTCGAGCTTGCCGTCGATGCAGGCGAACATGATCTCCAGCAGGTCGGTCTGAAGCCGCATGAGCAGGGGCTGGCATTCGGGATCGCCGAAGCGGACGTTGTATTCGAGCACGCTGGGGCCGTTTTCGGTGTACATCAGCCCGGCGTAGAGCACGCCCTTGAACGGCTCGCCCTTGGCGGCCAGGTGGCGCAGGATGGGCTTGATGCACAGCTCGGCGGTCTCGGCGTATTTTTCCTCGGGCAGGATCGGGGCCGGCGAATAGGCGCCCATGCCGCCGGTGTTGGGGCCGGTGTCGCCCTCATAGGCGGCCTTGTGGTCCTGGCTGGATGGGAGCATGGCGTAGTTGACGCCGTCGCAGAAGCACAGGAAGGAAGCCTCCTCGCCCTTGAGCGTCTCCTCCACGACCACGCGGTCCCCGGCCGAGCCGAAGGCCTTCTTGACCATCATCTGCTCCACGGCCTCGAGCGCTTCCTCTTCGGTGGCGGCCACGACCACGCCCTTGCCCGCGGCCAGGCCGTCGGCCTTGACCACGATGGGCGCGCCCTTCTCCTTGATGAAGGCCACGGCGTCCTCGTATTCCTCGAACACGCGGAACGGCGCGGTGGGCACGCCCGCCTCGGCCATGATGTTCTTGGAGAACGCCTTGGACCCTTCAAGGTTGGCGGCGAACGCATTGGGACCGAAGCAGGGGATGCCCTCCTGCCTGAGCGCGTTTTCCAGGCCGAGCACCAGGGGCAGCTCGGGTCCGGCCACGACCAGGTCCACTTCCTCGTCCCTGGCCAGGGCGACCAGGCCCGGGATGTCGTCGTCCTTGACCGGTATATTCGTGCCCACCTGGGCGGTGCCGCCGTTGCCGGGGGCGCACAGGATGGTCTCCACGTTCGGGTTCTGGGCGAGCTTCCAGCACAGGGCGTGCTCCCGGCCTCCGGAACCGACAACAAGTATCTTCATGAGTTCCCCTCCAGTCTGTTTTCGGGATGTACACGGTGTAAGGAAATTCACGCCTTTTTTCAAGAACTATGGGCCGAGGCCTCCGGCCCGCCGGGCCGATGGAGAACCATTCCCGTTCAGCGGCGCGTCGATTGGCACCGCTCCTTTTCGGGCGGTCGATAGACAAACGTATACCCTCATGCTATATTTAGTATAGCCGCAAATAGAATTCGGCATCTCCATCCCGCAACCAACGGCACGATCAAGGTGGACCGCTTTCGCACAGCCCCATGCTGAACATTGATGACGCCCTTCATGCCATGAAAAGAACGACAACCGCATCCCTGGTCCTAGCGCTCTTCGCCTTCAGCTTCGCCTTGAATCTGTACAACAACGGCTTCGACTATCGGCTGCACATCGATGAACGCAAGAAGGTCCAGTTCATCAAGGATGGCAGCCAGGATTTCATGCATCCCACGTTCATGTTGAAGCTCTCAAAGGTTATCAAGAAGATCACAAGGCAGGACAGCGAACAGCGGCTTGCGGTTTCGGGAAGGAGCGTATCGGCCTTCATGGGCGCCTGCATCGTGATCGCCGTCTTTTTCCTTTCACGACGAGTGCTGACAACCCCATTCGCCCTGCCGGCGGCCCTCTCCGTGGCCGTGTCCCCCATAATCGTAATCCATTCGCACTACCTGAAGGAGGATGTCTATTTCGCGGCGGCCCTGTTGTTCTCCCTGTTGTTTTTCATCAAAACGCTGGAGACGGGGAAACGCGTCAATGTGGCGTTATTCGGACTTTTCTTCGGCCTGGCGCTTTCCTCGCAATACAAGTCGGCGCTCATGCTCATCATTTTCCCCATCATCCCCTTTCTCGACAAGGGCATAGAAAGAAGATCCTATGCAAAAGAGCTGGCCGCCGCACTGTCCATCTCGGTGTTAACGTTTCTCATAGTCAACTATAACATTTTCATCGATGCCGCGAATGCATACAATGGCCTGTCGCATGAAATAGCACATATCCAAACCGGACACAGCATCCATATTTATCCATTGGACTACCTATTTCTGTTCCATTATACGTACAGCCTGATACCCGGCATCACACTCGCCGCGACAGTAGTTTGCACCATCGGGTATTTCATTTCCCTGTATGGATGGAAGCAAGCCGCTGTACTGGAAAAGACATTGCTGCTGTGCATAACGGCATACTATTTGGCCCACGAGATTTCCCCGCTGAAGCCCGCCCCGGATTTTATGCGCTACATGATCCCGATAACGCCGATGCTCATCATCGTGGGCTGGCTCGGCATCGAGCGGACATACCATTTCCTCCGCCGGTCCCGGCACAGGCTGTCCGGTTATGCCCTGCTGTGCGTCGCCGCCTTCTCCCTGCTTGTTCTCCCGGCCTATGCCACCGCGAACCTTGTCGCCAACCTCGTCGACGATACCAGGATAACGGCGGCGCGTTACCTGAGCGGCGTCACCGGCGGGTATCTCTATGAAACATACGGCCTGCCCCGCCTTTATGATGCGGAATACGTCAAGTCCGTGGCGGATATCGACCTCGATGCGGCGCGAAGGATCGGCATCTGCCGCGTCGTGGCGAGCAGCATGGAGTACGACAAGTATTACTACGGTTCGAGAATCAAGGGCCAGGATGCGTCGGTGTACGGGCGGCATGCGGCGTACGAACGGCTGTTCCGGTTCCCCTATGTGGAGATACGGCCCAAATACAAGACGTACGCCTTTTCGAATCCGACTATCAGAATAGTCGACATCTGTGCGGGGGAACACGAGTAGACCGCATCGGCGCGTCCGAAATCCCGTTCTCCGAACCATGCTCCCCCGCCCGCCGGGCCGCGCCCGGTCAGGCTTCCGGCTGGGCGTACCGTCCCGGACACGACAATATTCCAAACCCGGTTGACGAAAAATGCAACTCGTCGTAATGGCTTAAGTAATCCCGTGGACAAACGGCCGCCTTCGGTGGTGTCGGCGGACGGTGGAAGCGGGTGTCGGAAATGGCGCGGGGTGGAGCAGTCAGGCAGCTCGTCGGGCTCATAACCCGAAGGTCGGAGGTTCAAATCCTTCTCCCGTTACCAGGATCATTTTTGTTGGAGTCTCATCGCCATGAAAAGTATCTATGTCGGCAACATCCCCTTCGGCGCAACCGAGAACGACGTGCGCGACCTGTTCGGAGAATACGGCAACGTCACCTCCGTGAAACTCATCCAGGACCATGAGACCGGCCGCTTCCGCGGCTTCGGCTTCGTGGAAATGGAGGACGCGGGCGCGGCCGCGGCCATCGAGGCCCTGGACGGCTACGATATGTCCGGGCGGCCCTTGAAGGTCAACGAAGCCAAGCCGCGCGCTCCCCGCCCCAGGCACTGATCCGGTTCGGACAACGCTCCCCGCTCCCGGACGGCCCGGCCGCCCTGGGTCTGGGGCCGCGCCCTGTCACATGGCCTCGCGCCGCTTGAGCAGGATCTCCTCCGAGCCCTTGTAGGCGGCGTAGTACATCTGGACGTGGGCCACGTATCCCGTGGTCTCCCGGCCGATGAGGTCGAACGCGGCCCACTCGCAGTTGCCGAACCACAGGTTGGGGTTGAGCCCCATCTCGACGGCCCGCTTGCGCACCTGGATGATCCGGTTGGGGCCCGCATTGTACGCGGCCATGGCGAAGTCCATCCTGGCCGCCGGGTCCACGTCCGGGAAATAGTTGTCCACCAGATAGCGCAGGTATTTGACCCCGGCGTGGATGTTGTTCTCCAGGGTGTAGACGTCCTCGATGCCCACCGAGGGACCGGCCGCGGTGGAGGGCTTGATCTGCATGACCCCCACCGCACCCGCCGAGCTCTTGCGGTCCATGTCGAAGCGCGACTCCTGATAGGCCATGGCCGCGATCTTGAGCCAGTCGAAGTCGTACATCTCGGCGTACTTCTGAAAGAGCTTGGCCATGTGCTTGAGCTTGCCGATCTCCACCTGGGTGGTCGGGTCGGTGACGAAGTCGTCGTTCTCGTAATAGCGCTTGAAGAACATGTTCCCGAGCAGAGTGCCCTGGCGCACTGTGGCCGCGAACTCGGACAGGCTCCTGCGCAGCTCCGGGCAGTCCTTGCGCACGGCCCAGGCCAGCTTGCCGTCCGAGTGGAGGGCCGCGTCCGGGTAGAGCCGCAGGTTGGGAAAGACCTTGTTCCACAGATCGGCCAGGAAATGGTCGGCCACGGTGTACGGGACCATGCCCCTGGCGGCCATTTCCAGCAGGTCCTCGGTGGCCAGGTACGGGTCCGCGTTGACGATGCGCACGGGCTTCTTCCGCTGCTTCTTGAGCCGTGCGTTCAGGTCGGCCAGGTGCTCGGCGTAGCTCGAACCGGCCAGCACGGAGACCTTGCGGCCCGACAGCTCCCCGGCCGAGGACAGGGCCGGGCTCCTGCGGCCGCCGACCACGATCTCGCTGACCCCGGTGCGGTAGGGCTCGGCAAAGTCCGCCTGGCGGCTGCGCTCCTCGGTCACGGTCAGGGCGGCCGCCGCGATGTCGCCCCGGCCGTCGAGCAGGGCCGGGAACAGGTCCTTGACCGGCACGGGCACGAAGACCAGCCGGACCAGCTCCTTCTGATACTCCTTGGCCAGGTGCTTCTCGTAGGCGCTCATCATGTCCGCCTCGAGCCCGCGCATCACCCCTTCCTTCATGAAGAAATTGGTCCGGTTGTAGACCACCAGCACGCGGATGGGCCGGTGGCTTTCGATGATCCGGGGCAGGTCGCCCTTCCACGGCTGCTGCACCGGCCCGAGCTCCGCGCCGCGCGCCGGAGCGACGGACACGGCCATGGACAGGCAGGCCAGGAAAAGAGTGCGAAAAAACCAAATCATGGCGTCCCTCCGTATTTGATGACCACCAGAGTGACGTCGTCCTCGAGCTTGGCCCCGCCCGTATGCTCCCGCACCGCCTCGATGACCGCGTCCACGATCTCCCGGGCCGAATCTCCGGCGCGTTCGCGCAGGACCGTCTTGAACCGCTCCTTGCCGAACATCCCGCCCTCCGGGTTGCGGGCCTCCCAGATACCGTCCGTGCCGATGGCGATGATCTGACCGGGCAGGATGTCGCCCGACTCCTCGCCGTAGCTGGTCTCGCGCAGGACGCCCAAAGGCAGCCCTGCGTCGGCCCCCAGCGCGGTGAACGTGTCGTGGACAGGGCAGTAGATGAGCGCCGGATCGTGGCCCGCCCGGACCCATTGGGCCCTGGCCCCGCCCGCTTCAATGCGCAGGAAGAACAGGGTCATGAACCGGCCCGAGCCGTACAGGTCCGCGGCCAGATGGCGGTTCATCTCGGTGACGATCTGGCCGGGGCTGCCCGGCTGGCCCGCGCGCATGCGCAAGAAGCCCCGGGCCGTGGTCATGAGCAGGGCCGCGTCCACGCCGTGGCCCGAGATGTCGCCCACGGCCACGGACAGAGCCTGCCCGGCCGGGTCCGTCTCCTCGAAATAATCGAAATAGTCGCCGCCCGTGAGCTCGCTGGGCACGGACCGTCCGGCCACGTCCAGGCCGGGGATGCGCGGCGCCTTGCGCGGCAGCAGCCCCTTCTGGACCTCGGCGGCCAGGTTCAGGGCTTTTTTCTGCTCAGTCAGGTCGGCAACGAAGGCCACGTGCCCCAGGAAGCCGCCGTCCTCGTCGCGCAGGGTGTTGGCGTTGATCAGGACCGGGACCACGTGGCCGTCACGGTGGACCATGGAGCCCTCGAAGCGGCGGCCCTTCTCCTTGCGCAGCCGCTCCCGGTTGGATTCGAGAAACCGCTGGTATTCCAGGGTGGCGAAATCGTGCGGCCGCTTGCCGAGCAGGTCCTCGCGCTCGTAGCCGAGCATGCGGCAATAGGCATCGTTGACCTCGCGGATGGTCAGGTCGGCCCCCAGGAGCAGGTACCCCTCGGCCGCGCTCTCGATGGTCCGACGGAACTTGAACTCGCTGGCCTCGAGCGCCTCGCGGGCCCGCCTGCTCACGGTCACGTCCACCAGCACGCCCTGGTTGTAGATCCGCCGCCCGGCCTCGTCGGTGACCACCGAGGTCTCGTCCGAGACCCAGCGGACCTCGCCGGCCGCCGTGATGATCCGGTACTCTTGGGTGTACTCCTCGACCGCCTCCAACCGGCACTGCTCGATCTCGTCGATCACCCGCTTCCGGTCCTCCGGATGGAGGAGGTCGTCGAACCCCTTGCGCCCGGACAGGAAGTCGGCGGCGGAATAGCCCCATTGGCTCAGGTTCTCGGAAATGTAGACCAGCCGGTGGGTGTCGTCGGCCAGCCGCCGGAAGATCACGGCCGGGGAGTTCTCGACAATGACGCTGATCACCCCCGCGTTCTCGCGGGCCTCGCGCAGCTGCTTGATCTCCATCTCCATGGCCTCCCCGCAGGCGGCCTCGCCCGAACCGCGCTCGCGGCACAGGGCAAGCTCCGCGCGCAAGCGTTCGATCTCGGCGAGCATTTCCTGTCGGGACATGGAGGCGGACTTGGCCATGGGGCTCCTTGGCAAAGGGAATCGGGCGCAACCGGCGGAGACCGGAGCCGTGCACTGTTTCTACCGTTTCGGCCCAAGATTGGCAACCGCGCGAATTTTGTGTTGACAAAAGTCGATTTGACAGGAATGATTCCTATTACCAACACAAACCAACGGGAGTTCTTCGATGAAAGATATGGTTCTCAAAGCCATGCGGGCGGCCGCCAAGCCCGTGCGCCCCGGCGATATCGCCAAGGAGCTCGGCGTGGACAGCAAGGAAGTTTCCAAAGCCATCAAGATTCTGAAAGAAGAAGGGTGCGTAGTCTCCCCCAAACGGTGCTACTACGAACCCGCTTAGATAACCAAATTAGTCACACCCTTACCTCCTCACCTCCTCCATAATGAAGTCCCCGGTCTCATGCCCCCGAGACCGGGGCTTCACTATTTGTGGAGGAGAATCAGGACTTGAAAGCCGCTTCGCGGCGATGGTCGGATGATATTGCCTCCGGCGGCCTAAGAACTTTTTGGAAAAGGTTCTTAGGGATCTCCAAAACTTTTTATTGCCGCTTCGCGGAGTCTGTCGTGCCCGATGGCTTTTCTTCTAAAGAAACCCCTTCGCCGAAGGCGACAATGGGATTGCAAAGGGCTCGCCCTTTGCCCGCCGGAGGCGAAATCACCCGACAAATGCCGCGAAGCGGCCTTCAAAACCTGTTTTCCCGCGACAAATACAACAAAAGGCCCTCCCGGACTCATCCGGAAGGGCCTTTTCGATTCATTCGCCTGCCGGTCAGATGCCGGACAGCCTTTTGGCCAGTTCCACGCCGTCTCGGGCGGCGGGGTCCGTGGGCAGGGGCATAAGCACGCCGTAGCCCTCGGCATCCTCGTGGAACTCCTCCTCGGACATGGCCGTGATCACGGCGGTCAGGGTCATGGCCGAGACCATCATGATCTCGCGCACCAGTTCGAGGGGCGTGTGGTCGGGCAGCCCCTCGTCGATGACCACGAGCACCGGGGCCTTGGCGGCCACCCACTCCAGGGCTACGGCCCCGGTGGGGGCCACGCCGATGTCCTGCCCGCTTTCCTTGGTCAGCCCGTCCATGAAGCCGGTCAGGGCCTCGGGCCGGGTCGTCGCCACCACGATGGACATGCTAGTGGCCGCCGCCGCAGGTCTGGTCCACGGTGAAGACCGGCAGGGAGTCGCGCAGAAACGCCTCCACGGCCGCGTGCACGGTGGGCGCGCCCGAGCCGTGGTAGACCTGGATGCCGACCTGGTTGAAGCCCATGAGCGGGCGCATGCCCATGCCGCCGGAGATCAGGGCCTGGACCTTGTTGTCGGCCAGGTAGTTGACCGGGGCCATGCAGCCGCCCTGCACGTGCGGGCAGCTCGGGACCACGGAGACCTCTTTCACGGCCCCGTCCTCGACGTCGATCAGGGTGTACATGGCGCAGTGCCCGAAGTGGGCGTCAATGGGGGCGTCCATGCCGCCGGGAGCGGCGGAGGGGATCGCAATACGTGTATTCATCGTGAAAACTCCTTGTAAATCGGTTAATTGCTTGTATCCAAAAGAGCCAGAATCCCGGCCCAGGATGCCTTGATGATGCGCGAAAGCTCCGCGTTGTCCGTCTCGGTCAGGACCTTGCGTTCAAGCATGGCGTCGACCACGGCCCGGTCGTGGGGGAACCGCCCGGCCAGGGTGTAGCCCTTGCCCGTGCTCCACGTTTCGATCTCCTCGGTCATGGCCGGGTTCACGTCCCACTTGTTGACCAACACGGCCACCTTGGTCCGGAACCGGCCGCACAACTCGGCCACGCGCTTGAGGTCGTGCAGCCCCGAGGGCGTGGGCTCGGTGACGATCACGGCCAGGTCGGTCCCGGCCATGGAGCTGATCACCGGGCAGCCGATGCCGGGCGTGCCGTCGCACAGGACCAGGTCCAGCCCTTTTTCCTCGGCGATGGCCCGGGCCTTCTGCTTGAGCAGGGTGACCAGGCGGCCGGAGTTCTCCTCGCCGGGAAAGAGCTGGGCGTGGACCATGGGCCCGAACCGGGTGTCGGACACGTACCACTGGCCGCAGTGCTTTTCCGGGAAGTCGATGGCCTGTTCCGGGCACAGGGCCACGCAGACCTTGCACCCCTCGCAGGTCAGGGAATCCACCCTGTA
This sequence comes from Pseudodesulfovibrio karagichevae, assembly GCF_041414475.1. Lineage (NCBI taxonomy): Bacteria > Pseudomonadati > Thermodesulfobacteriota > Desulfovibrionia > Desulfovibrionales > Desulfovibrionaceae > Pseudodesulfovibrio > Pseudodesulfovibrio karagichevae. The sequence continues at coordinate 20,294 of NZ_JBGLYH010000050.1, read as the reverse complement.
GGCGTCGCCGTCCTGGTGGATGGCGTCGAACCGGCACAGATCGGCGCACTGGCCGCAGCCGATGCACCGCTCCGGGTCGATGACCGCCTCATGGCCGGAATAAAACGCCTCCTCGCTGCGCACCTGCGGGTCGAGAAGCAGGTGAAGGTCCGGGGCGTCCACGTCGAGATCGCAGAGAATGGCGTTTTCCGCGAGGTGGGCGAACGCCCCGGCCATGGAGGTCTTGCCAGCGCCGCCCTTGCCGCTGATGACCACTATTTCGCGCATGGGTCACCTCCGGCGGCCGCGGCGCGCATCTGTTCGCGCAAGGCGGTGAATGTTCCTTCCAGCCCCTTGAGGGTGTCGGCCACCACCTCGCCGCGCGAATAGGCCTCGGCGATGTCCCTGGAGTAGGGAATCTCCGCCCAGACCGGGATGCCGTTGTCGCGGCAGAAGTCGCGCACGGCGGTGTCGCCCAGATCGGACCGGTTGATGACCGCGCCCATGGGTTTGCCCAGCGGGGTGAAGGCCTCCCAGGCGAGCTTGAAATCATGGAACCCGAAGGGCGTGGGCTCGGTGACCAGGACGATGCAGTCCGCGTCGGTCACGGCCGCGATGGCCGGGCAGCTCACGCCCGGAGGGGCGTCGATGAGGATGTCGCCCTTTCCGGACAGCTCCGGGAAGAGGCGGCGGACCTGGCGCATGAGCGGCGGGCTCATGGCCTCGCCCACGCGCAGCCGGCCCATGACGAAGCCGTGCCGTCCGGCCGTGCCCCGGCAGATCTCGCCCAGCTCGCGGCGGCCCGGGGAGAGCGCGCCCTCCGGGCAGACGGCCAGGCAGCCGCCGCACCCGTGGCACATGTCCGCGAAGACGAGCAGGGTGTCGGCCATGACCGTGATGGCCTTGAATTGGCAGATGTCCGCGCAAGCCCGGCAGCGCGTGCACTTGGATTCGTCGGCCTCGGGGACCTCGATCCAGGCCTTGCGCACGTCGCTCAGCTCGGGCTTGAGAAAGAGGTGCAGGTTCGGCTCCTCCACGTCCAGGTCCACCAGGGTGGCCGGTCCGTCCCACAGGGCGGCCAGGGACGAAGACACCGTGGTCTTGCCCGTGCCGCCCTTGCCGCTTGCCACGGCGTAGATCACTTGTTGCCTCCGGCCGGCGCGTTGGCGGCGTCGGCCATGTCGACCTTGCCCGCCACGTACTTTTCGACCGCCTCGCGCACGGTCAGGTTGTCCACGTCCTGCCCGATGGCTATGCCCGCCGCCTCCAGGGCCGCAAAGGCCTTGGGCCCGACGTAGCCGGTCAGCAGGACCTTGGCGCCCGCGTTGGCCACGTTTTCGGCGGCCTGGATGCCGGCTCCCTGGGCCATGGCCTGGGAACCGCCGTTGTCCACGTACTCGACCACGGTCATGGTTTGCGGGTCCACGATGGCGAAACCGGCCGCCCGTCCGAAACGGGGGTCGACGCGGTCGTCCAGGGTCGGTCCCTCGGTGGTCACTGCTATTTTGCTCATGGTTGTATCCTTGATTTGCTGTTGTCCGCCGGAGCGCTGTCCGGCTCCACGGCCCTGGCCCGCATTCGGGCCCATGTTTTGACCGCCCATTCCGCGTCCCTGGCCCATTCCCTGGCCCTGGCCGCCCATGCCTCGTCCACGGCCCATTCCCCGGCCGCGTCCGCCCATGCACCGTCCGCCGCCGCCTGCGCCGCGCGGTCCGGTTCCGTCCATTCCGGGCATATCGTCATCTCCAATGGTTTCGGACATCGCGTCCGGTGACATCTTGGGGCACTCCCAGGCGTCCTCGGCAAAGGTGTAGTGGCCGCCCTCGATGCGGATGGCCAATCCCTCGGCCAGCGCCGTGGCCACGATGTGCCTTGCTGCGCCGAGCACCCTGCCGAACGTGGCCCGGGATACGCCCATGACCTGCGCGCCCTCCTCCTGGGTCAGCCCCTGGGCATCGGCAAGCCGAAGCGCCTCGAGCTCCTCCAGGGTCAGGGTCGCGTTCCGCAGTTCGTGCATGGGGATGCCCTGCGGCTTGTAATACGTCGCGCCGGGTTCCCGCTGCACCGTCCGCCTGATCTTCCGCCTTCCCATCGGTCCCTCGCTTACATGAACGGTTACGCAAATGAAGATACGCTCAGAAGTGTCGGAGTCAAGGATAAAAATGAGCATATGCCCAAAAAAATCTCGAGGTGGGAGATTTTCCCGATCCGGGAAATAATTGACTTGCGGGACAAGTCCGGACCACTTTCGGCAAGTGAGAATCCGAACGCTTGTCATTGCGGCGCTCGCTGTGCTGCTGCTCCCCGTCTCCGCCCGCTGCGTGGAATCCGCCGGACGGATTTCGGTGGTCGTGTCCGCCGGTCCGTCCTGGGAAACCTTCACCAACCAGGACGGCACCGGGCTGTACCACGAGGTCCTGGACGCGGTCTTCGCCCTGTACGGGATCACGGTGCGGCACGAGTATGTGCCCTCGGACCGGGCCGACGAGCTGGTCCGCCTGGGCTGGGCCGACATGATGACCTGCGACGACCGGGCCGACCCGCCCCTGCGCCTGGCCCGCTACCCCCTGTATGTCAACGACTACCACGTCTTCTTCAACAAGGCCCGGATCGGCCCGTGGAAGGGGACCGAGTCCCTGCGCGGCAAGGAAGTGGCCGCCCAGAAGGGGTTCTACCACGACTGGGATTTCCCGGTGCCCGTGCACATCCGCGAGATGCCCTCCGGGGTCAAATGCCTGGAAATGATCCTGCTCGGCCGCTCGGACTTCTACGTGGACGACATGGCCTTCATCCGGGACTCCATCAGCCGGGAGCCCGCGTTCGACCACTCCGCCTTCGACATCCGCAAGGCGGGCCGCCGCTCCTACCACCCCATGTTCAACACCACCCCGCGCAGCGACCTGGTCATCAGGATGTACGACGACGGCATGCGCACCCTGCACGAACAGGGCGTGCTCCGGCCCATCTACGAAAAATGGGGCCACACCTACCCCGACTTCGACAACCACTGACCCCGGCCGTGCCCCGCAGGCCCCGTGGACAACCGCGCCGGGCGGGTGTAATCACGATGGCCATGCGCACCCACGCGGACCGGCTTCGCCACACCCTGCTCTACGAACTCTTCGGGATTCTCCTGTGCACGCCCCTGGCGGCCTGGATGCTCGACCGCGACCTGCTGCGCGTCGGCTCCCTGTCCCTCTCCATCTCGGCCGCCGCCCTGGGCTGCAACTACCTGTTCAACCTCGCCTTCGACCATCTCCTGAAACGGCTCGGCCGCCCCGTGCACATACGCCCGCCCTGGCTGCGCGCCCTGCACGCCGTCAGTTTCGAGTTCTATCTGACCGTCCTGACCGTCCCCCTGATCATGTGGTGGCTCGACCTCTCCGTGTGGGCCGCGCTGCTCACCGACATGGGCTACACCGGCTTCTTCCTGGTCTATACCTATCTCTACAACTGGGCCTACGACGCGGTCTTCCCCATGCCCGTCGAGCCCGCAACCGTACCCGCTGGAGACTAGCCATGTTCGGCGTCCACGACTTCTTCCTCTTCGTCCTGTCCGGCCTGCTCCTGAACATCACGCCCGGCCAGGACGTCTTCTACATCGTCAGCCGGGGCGCGTCCCACGGCTGGAAAATCGGCTCCGTGGCCGCGCTCGGCGTGGGCACCGGCTGCTTCGTCCACGTCTTCGCCGCAGCCCTCGGCCTGTCCGCCATCCTGGCCACCTCGGCCATGGCCTTCACCGTGGTCAAATTCGTGGGCGCCGCCTACCTCATCTGGGTCGGCCTGACCATGTGGCGCAAGAACGGCAACGGGCATGACGCCGAAAACGACGAGTTCTTCCGGGTCAACGTCCGCAAAATATACTCCCAAGGGTTCTGGACCAATGCCCTCAACCCCAAGGTCGCCCTCTTCTTCATGGCCTTCCTGCCCCAGTTCGTGGCCGCCGACGCGCCCAACAAACCCCTCGCCTTCCTCTTCCTCGGCGTGGTCTTCACCCTCAACGGCACCCTGGTCAACCTCGCCTACGCCTGGTCCGCCGCCCGCGTCTCCGCCCGCCTCGGCAGAGGCGGGGCCTTCGGCACCTGGGCCAAACGCGCCGCAGGCACCCTGTTCATTGGCCTCGGCATCCGCCTCGCCATGGCCGACCCCGTCAGCTAGCGGGCTGCTCCATATTGATGAGCTGAGGGATGCCTCCGGCGGCCCCTTTGGGGAGACCAGGGCGCTGCCCTGGACCCGCCAAAGAACCCTTTGAAAAGGGTTCTCTGGACTCTCCCAAACTTTTTGTGTCGCCTGCGGCGAAGGCCGCGGCGGGACGCCTTCCGCCGTGCCGGTGTGCGATTTCGGACAGAAAAAACGGATGAAACGGCGTGCTTCTTCGCGAAACGAAGCGCGCCGTTTTTTCTGTCCGAAATCGCGGGGGTTTGTTTTTGGAAAAGGCGCAACGCCTCAAGGAATGCTTATTCGCCACAGTTCGAAAACGCCGCAAAACCGTTCTTTCGCGTCCGCAACACCCCGCCAGCGGCGTTGGCAACCGTCCCGAAGGGTTCGCGCCGGGCGGCCCTCCGAGGCCCGTGGACGTCCAGCGCGAACCCTTCGGGACACCGCCTGCCCGTGCCCCGCCGACACCACCGAACAAACCACCCATCCCAACAACACAATCCCCCTCTCTCCCGCGCGTCCGCACGTCCCTGCCGAAGGCACCCAAAAAGTTTTGGAGAGTCCAGAGAACCTTTCTCAAAAGGTTCTCTGGCGGGGTCCGGGGCAGCGCCCCGGCCGTCGGAGACGCCCGCCCGGCGAGGGCCCGCCGGAGGCATGCCTAGCTCGCCCCTTCCCTGTCCATGCTCCGGTAGTTGATGGCTTCGGCCAGGTGGTCGGGGCCGATGGTGTCTGCTTCGGCGAGGTCGGCGATGGTTCGGGCGATGCGCAGGATGCGGGTGTAGGCGCGGGCGGACAGGCCGAGGGTTTCGACGGCCTGGCGCAGGAAATGGTGTTCGCTTTCGCCCAGGGCGCAGAACTCCTCCAGGGCCGAGCCGTCGAGTTCGGCGTTGAGGGAGAAGTGGCGGCCCGCGAAGCGTTCGGCCTGGATGCGGCGGGCGTTGAGGATGCGGGCGCGCATGGTGGCGGAGTCCATTTCGGAGCGGGTCTGACGCAGGTCCTCGTAGGGCACGGCGGGCACGTCCACATGCAGGTCGATGCGGTCCAGGAGCGGGCCGGAGATCTTGTTGCGGTAGCGCTGCACGGCCAGCGGCGAGCAGGAGCAGGGGTGGGTCTCGTCGGACAGGTAGCCGCACGGGCAGGGGTTCATGGCGGCCACGAGCATGACGTCGGCCGGGTATTTGAGGGTCATGAGCGAGCGGGAGATGGACACCTCGCCGTCTTCGAGCGGCTGGCGCAGGACTTCGAGCACCGACTTCTTGAACTCGGGCATCTCGTCGAGGAAAAGCACGCCGCGATGGGCCAGCGAGGTCTCGCCGGGCTGGGGGTAGCGGCCGCCGCCGACCAGGCCCACGTCGGAGATGGTGTGGTGCGGGGTGCGGAACGGGCGGGTGACCATGAGGGCCCGGTCCGAGGGCAGCAGCCCGGCCACGGAGTAGATCTTGGTCACTTCCAGGGCCTCGTCGAAGGACAGGGGCGGCAGGACCGTGGGGATGCGTTTGGCGAGCATGGTCTTGCCGGAGCCGGGGGGGCCGATGAAGAGCAGATTGTGGCCTCCGGCGGCGGCGATCTCGATGGCCCGCTTGGCGTGTTCCTGGCCCTTGACCTCGCCGAAGTCGACGAGGTGGGAGGAGCGCTCGTTCCACAGGGTGTCGATGTCCACACTGGCGGGTTCGATGGTGTCCTCGCCCAGGAGCATGCGCACCACCTGGCCGAGGTCGGCGGCCCCGATGACCTCGAGGTCCCCGGCCACCGCGCCTTCGCGGCCGTTGGCCTCGGGCACGATGATGCCCCGGCCGCCCTGCTTGCGCGCGGCCAGGGCCAGCGGCAGGACGCCGGGCACGGACTTGAGCTCGCCGCTCAGGGAAAGCTCTCCGGCCAGAAACCAGTCGTCCACGGCCCGCTGGTCGATGACGCCCATGGCGGCGAGAATGCCGATGGCCAGCGGCAGGTCGTAGCCGCTGCCCTCCTTGCGCACGTCGGCCGGGGCGAGGTTCACGGTGATGCGGGCGGGCGGAACCTTGAAGCCGCAGTTCTTGAGGGCGGAGAAGACGCGCTCCTTGGACTCGCGCACCGCGCCCTCGGCCAGGCCGACCATGGTGAAGGCGGGCATGCCGGAACGCGAAAAGTCGACTTCGAGCTGGACGGGATAGGCGTCGATGCCGCGCAGGGCGGCGCAGTGGGCGGTGGAGATCAACGGGTGTTCCTCAGGGTTGTTTGCGATTATTTATATGCAAAACAACATACTGTAAAGGACCGGCCCCCTGCGGAAAAAGCCGTTGCCCATTCGATCTCAGCATCCGCGCACGTCGGCTCCCGGAAGGCCTCTCACCGGGAAATGACGCGGGGCGGGCGGCGCAGGCCGGGACGGAACCGCTTCGGGTCAGCCCCGCATGTCGTCCATGACCCGCCGCAATTCCCCGGCGAGCCGGGCGAGATCGCTCACGGCCTGCGCGGATTCGTGCATGGCCTGGGATGTCCCGCTGGCGACCTCGTTGATCTCGCTGGTGGAACGGGTGATCTCCTCGCTGGCGGCGGACTGTTCCTCGGCAGCCGTGGCGATGGACTGGATGTTGGCCGACGTCTGGCCCGACAATTCCACGATCTCGGACAGGGCCTCCCCGGCGCGCTTGGTGGTCTCCACGGTTTCGGCCACGACCTTGACCGTGGCCCGCGTGGTCGCCACGTTGGCTTCGGCGGAACGCTGGATGGCGCTGATGTTGCCTTTCACGTCCTTGGTGGCTTCCATGGTCTTCTCCGCCAGCTTGCGCACCTCGTCCGCCACCACGGCGAACCCGCGTCCGGCCTCCCCTGCCCGAGCGGCCTCGATGGCGGCATTGAGGGCCAGCAGGTTGGTCTGGTCCGCAATGTCGGTGATCACGCCCATGATGCCGCCGATGGATTCGGCCTGTTTGCCCAGTCCGTCCATATCCTTGGCGAGCCTGTTGGCCTGGGTCTCCAGGGACGCGATGCCCTCGATGGCGGTGGTCACGACCTGCGCCCCCTTTTCGGCCTGCGCCCGCGCCTTGTCCGACAGATCGGCGGTGCTGGAGGCGTTTTTCGCGACCTCGAGGACCGTGGCGTTCATCTGCTCCACGGCCGTGGCCACTTCGGCGGCCAGCTTCCGGGTTTCCTCGGACGCCTGGGAGGAGAGCTCCACCTGGGCGGAAATCTCCTCCGAGGCGGCGGCGAGTTGATCGGAAATGACGTCCGCCTGCCCGGCGATACGGGTGATCATCTCGTTCTGCGTGCGGATTTCGGCTTCCTTTTCCTTGAGTTCGGTCATGTCGAGATAGAGACAGATGCCGCCGAGGACGGTTCCGTGCCCGTTCTTCAGGGCGTAGACGTTGGCCAGGACATGGCGGCTGCCGCCCTTGTGCCCCTTGATCTCGACCTCGAGATTCCGGAAGACCTGCCCCTTGTGCATGGCCTTGCCCACCGCTGTCTCGCGCGTGGGATCATTGTAGAAAATTTCCGCCAGGGTGCGCCCAAGCTGTTTTTCGACCTTGCCGTCGATCTGCAGCATGTCCAACGTGTGCTGGTTGGTGAAAAGCGCACGCTCCTTAGTATCCACCAGCAGAAACGGCATGGGCAGCCCTTCGATGATGCCGTTGGCCAGCCCCTTGTTGTGCGCCAGGCTGTCGGCCAGTTCCTGGAGCGCGGCCGCCGGTTCTCCCTCGCCCAGCAGCGCGGCGAAATCGGTCGCCTCGTCGTTGAGGACGCGTTTCAGCCCCTCCATAAGGGGCCGACGGTCCATGCCCTCGCGGAAGACGGCGTACAGTGCGCCGACGGCGGCCAGGGAGAGCGCCGCTCCCGCCGTCCAGCACGGGATGGGCGGGACCGCCCAATAGACCTGTGCGACGCCGCAGATCACAAGAACCATGCCAACCAGGGCAGCCATGGCTGCCAGCAACCGGGGAGTAAAGCCTGTCTTCATCTGGACCTCTGTATGCGCTTGCACTTTCCTGCGGAAAGCCTTGTTTTATCGTCCAAGAAGTACGGCAATGCAGTTTTCTCGTAAAGTATAGACATGCCTCCGGCCGCACAAATCCGGATTTTGAGGGTTGAAATCCCCTCCGAGGCGAAACCGGGCATGCCGTAGGGCGGGAAATCGGCCTCAAGCCGGGCCCCGAAGGCATCGATGCCCTGGGCGGCGCTGGAGGCGGCGATCATTCCCGGTTCCCGGGTGCATCGACCCCCTGAGCCGAGTCTCGCCAAGCCTTGTGGACCCGGCTTGTCATGACATCCAACCGACACTGTTTCTTTCCCGATTGACCCCGGCTCGCCACCCCGTTAGTATCCCCGGCTTTTGGATCGAACCAGACCCAGGAGCCGCGCCCTATGATCGACCTCGCGATATTACCGGTATTTCTTGTCACCGTCGTGCTCCTGGCGATCTCGCCGGGCCCGGATCTCGTGCTTATTTCCACCTATGCTTCCACCCGTGGCTTCCGATCCGGTTTCATGCTGTCCATAGGCATCTTCATTGCCGGGATACTGCAAACCCTGCTGGTCACGTTCGGCCTGGGCAAATTATTGGAGGCGATGCCGTCCCTGGCCCTGGTGGTCAAAGTTGCCGGAGCGCTTTACCTCTCCTGGCTCGGCATCAACCTGCTGCGGAGCTGGCGCAAGAACAGGAATGGGGCTCCAACGGTGCGGCAGGCTGCGGCCCTGAGCAACCGGAGGCTCGTCTGCCGGGGGCTGCTCAACAATATCATGAATCCGAAGGCGTTGATCTTCTTCAGCATGTTTCTCCCGCAGTTTGCCGACACCCACCACGACGTCGCCACCCAGATTTTCCTGCTGGGGGCCCTGTTGAGTGGTGTTGTTTTCTGCATCAACACCTGCTTCGCCTTTTCATTCAGCAAGCTGGGCTCAGTGATCGGACGGAAGTTGAAACTGGGCCGACATATCGACGCGATGCTGGGCGCCATATTCCTGAGCCTCGCCGCGCGCCTAGTCACCAGCGAATAGCGAACCGCAACGGTTGCGGGTGCCGCGACGGCGGCGAATACCATTACTTCCGTGCGGAAACGGGACCGAAGGGGCCGCTTCCTTTAGCGTTATACCCCCGTTTACTCGGGCCGGGGATCACGCTATGGACGAGGCTTCCTGAATCCTTACGGGGGAGGACCCGATGACCCATACCGCCGAAAACACGAATGCCCTCTTCCTGGCCAAGCTCTCGCTGCCGGTGCGCAAGTGCATGGCGAACACGGCTCGGGAGTGCGCCGGGAACGTGGCCGGGGTTCTGTCCCTGGACCAAAAGGAAACCTACCGGGTCAAGCTGGCCGTGGACGAGGCGTTCTGCAACGCGGTGGAGCATTTCTCCGGCTCGGCGGACGATGAGCGCATCCACCTGGAGTTCTCGGTACGGGACGGTTCCCTGGTCATCTCGATCCGGGAGCGGGGCATCCCCTTCGACCACGCCAGGGCCGAGCGGTTCACGCCCGGCGACCCGGACAGCGCGGACAAGCCGGGGCTGGGCTCGCTGCTCATGCAGCAGGCCATGGATTCGGTGGAGCTGTTCGTGCATGGCCGCGAGGGCAAAGAGGTCCGGCTGACCCGCAAGCTCAATTACGGCTCCCTGCCTCCGGAGCTGGCCGAGACCAAGCCCGCCGTACGCGGCAAGCGGCGGCCCACGGTCAAGGAGCCGCTGATCCGGCTGGCCCGCGAGGACGAGCTGGCCGAGGTCTGCCGCCTGGCCTGGCGCTGCTACGGCTTCACCCAGGAGGCCTTTCTCTACGACCTCGACGCCCTGACCGAAAAGGTGCGCAGCGGAGAGTTCAAGCCGGTGGTCGGCGTGGACCCGGAGAGCGGGGCCCTGATCGGCCACGCCGGGTTCAAGTACCACGACCCGGCGGTCAGGGTGCCGGAGCTGGGGCTGGCCTTCGTGGACCCGGCCTATCGTTCGCCGGGCCTGCCGCAGAAAATCGCCCGCCTGCTCTTCGACCTGGCCGCCGAGGAGGGGGACCGGGGCATCTTCGACTGCTCGGTGACCACCCACACCTTTTCCCAGAAGGGCATGCAGGAAATGGGCTCCCGGCCGTGCTGCGTGATGCTCGGCATCGCCGCCTCGGGCATGCGGGCCAAGGAGCTGGCCACGTCCCGGCAGGAAAAGGGCTCGGTGGTCAATCACTACTATCCCCTGGACCGCTCCCCGGCCGCCGTGTTCCTGCCCGAACGCCACCGGGCCATGGCCCGAGACATCTACGGCTGGATGGACCTGCCGCGCGACTTCGGCGAACCGGGCGGCGCGCCGCTCTCGGGCCCGTCCTCGGTCTTCATTTTTCCCCTGCCCGACGAGCTCAACGTGGCCTTCATCGTGGTCGGGGCCATCGGCGCGGACACGATCCGCGAAATCGCCGACGGACTGCGCGGGTGCCGCGAAAAACGCATGGACGCGGTCTACGCCTTCCTGCCCGCCGGGGTTCCGGCCTCGCCGCAGGTGGTCGAGGCGTGCGAGCGCATGGGCTTCTTCTTCGCCGGGCTCATGCCCCACATCCACGACGGCCAGGACCGCATCCTCCTGCAATACATCGACATCCACCTCGACCTGGACGCCGTGCGGGTATACGGGGACATGACCCGGAAGCTGTTCGACTACATCCGGGAGGAGCAACGGCGAGTCGCCTCCCTGTAACCCTCCCAGCCGGTTCCCGAAAAATAATTGCCCATTGCGTCGGTGCGATCCCATTATGGGGGAGTTCGATAGTAACACCGAACCGCAAAGGAGAACCCGATGGGTATCCGTTTGAAACTCTTCCTGCCCTTGCTGGGCATGGCCTTGGTCATGCTCGTGGGCGGGTATCTCATGTTGAAATCCCAATTCACCGACCTGGAGGACTCGTTCGTCTCCCTGATCATGCGGGGCAAGATCGAGGACGTCCAGCAGTCCATCACCCAGATTTCCGAGAGCGCCCTGCAACAGGCCGCCCTGTTCAGCCGCATGCCGGAGGTGGTCGAGGCCTACGCCAAGGCCAACCAGGGCGACCTGAACAACGGGACCGACCCAGTGCTCCAGGCCGCCCGGGAGCAGCTGCGCGCGTCGCTCGCACCCGTGCTCAAGGGCTACAAGGAAAACGTGGGGAAAAACTTCCAGCTCCATTTCCATCTGCCCTCGGCCCGCAGCCTGCTGCGCACCTGGCGCGAGAAGCAGGCCAAGAAGAACGGCAAATGGGTGGACATCTCCGACGACCTGTCCGGATTCCGCAACACGGTCATCGACGTGAACCGGACCCACAAGCCGGTCCTGGGCATCGAGCCGGGCCGGGGCGGGTTCACCATCCGGGGCCTGGCCCCGGTGACCGCGCCCGACGGCGCGCACCTCGGGTCCGTGGAGGTGCTCCTCGGGTTCGACAACATCCTCAAGACCATGGAAGCGGCGGGCACGATCAAGGCCTTGCTGTACATGGACGCCAAGCTGCTGTCCGTGACCACCCAGCTGCAGGACCCGGCCAAGAACCCGGTCAAGGACGGCAAGTTCGTGCTCATCTACGGCCAGAAGAACGACGCGGCCAGGGAACTGGCCTCGACCGCCCTGCTGGACCGGGGCATGCGGTCCTCCCAGGTGGAGGTCAGCGGCCATGACGGCGTGGCCGTGTTCCCGGTCAAGGACTACCGGGGCGAGGCCATCGGGGCCATCGTCCTGTCCATGGACATCTCCGGCCAGCAGGCCATGATGTCCGCCGTGGCCTGGATGGTCGGCATCGGGCTGCTCATCGTCGTGGTCGTGCCCATCGTGATCATCTTCTGGGTGGTCGAATTCTCCGTGAAGCGGCCCATCCAGCAGTGCGCGGAGCTGGCCTCGGACATCGCCCAGGGCAACCTGGAGAGCCGGACCTGCAAGATGCGCACGGACGAAATGGGCATCATCCTGGAGGGCATGTGCGACATGAACGCGCACCTGGCCGAGACCATCAGCCACATCCGGGACATCTCCGGCGAGGTGGCCGAGGGGTGCAGCGATCTCTCCATGGCCAGCGACAACCTGTCCCAGGGGGCCAACCGGCAGGCCGCCGGGATCGAGGAGATCGCCGCCAGCCTGGAGGAGATGTCCGGCTCCATCAAGCAGACCGCCGGCATCGCGGCCAGGACCGAGACCACCGCGACCAAGGCCTCGCACGACGCCGAGACCGGCGGCCATGCCGTGGCCCGCACCGTGGAGGCCATGAAGAAGATCGCCGACGAGATCGGCATCATCGAGGATATCGCGCGCCAGACCAACCTCCTGGCCCTGAACGCGGCCATCGAGGCGGCCCGCGCGGGCGAGGCGGGCAAGGGGTTCGCCGTGGTCGCGGCCGAAGTGCGCAAACTGGCCGAGCGCAGCGGCACGGCCGCCGCGGGCATCAGCGAGCTGTCGTCGAGCAGCGTGGCCGTGGCCGAGGAGGCCGGGGAACTGCTCAAGCGCATGGTCCCGGACATCAAGAACACGGCCGAACTGATCCAGGAGATCTCGGCCGCCGCCAACGAGCAGAGCCAGGGCATCGAGCAGGTGTCCAGGGCCATCCAGGACTCCGAGTCCGTGGTCCAGCAGAACGCCTCCACGGCCGAGGAGGTGGCGGCCACCGCCGCCAGCCTGTCCGACAGCTCCAAGAGCCTGCACGAAGCCATCGGCCACTTCAAGCTGGGCGACAAGAGTGACGGCCTGGAGCGGTACTAGCCCGGACCGGACCGCAAGAAACGGCCCCCCGCGCATCCGCGCGGGGGGCCGTTTGCCTTGTCGGCGAGAAAATCGTCGTCAGGCTTCGGGCCCGTCCTCGGACGCGGCCTCGGCCGGAATCCTGACCGTGAACCGCGACCCCTGGCCCGGCACGCTTTCCACGGAGATAATCCCGTTGCAGCGCTCCACCGAGCGCTGGACGATGGACAGGCCGAGCCCCAGCCCCTCGCGCCCGGCCTGGGCCCTGACGTACGGCTTGAAAATGGCCTCGATGTCCTCGGCGCGGATGCCCCTGCCCGTGTCCGACACGGTCAGGACGATTTCGCCGGCGGGGGCGTCCCTGTAGCCCAGCTCCACCTCGATTCCGCCCCGGTCCGTATAGCGCACGGCGTTGCCCACCAGGTTCAGGGCCACCAGCCGCAGGACGCTCTCGCTGCCGCGCATCAGGGGCGGCACGTCACCGGCCAGCCGGGCCTGGAGGGTGAGCCCCCGGCTGCGTGCCTGGAGCTGGGACATGTCCGTGACCGAGGCGAGCAGCTCTGCCGGGGAAAACACGGTCAGGGCCGGGGCCAGGGACTCCTGGCGGGAAAACTGGAGGACGCTGTCCACCAGGAGGCCCAGCTTGCGGGCCGACAGCCCGGCCAGTTCGATCAACTCCCGCCGGTCGGCCTCGTCATCGGACAGCCGCAGCAGTTCGAAGGCGTCGACGATGCCGATAAGCGGACTCTTCAGCTCATGGCAGGCGGTGGTCAGGAAGGTCTCCCTGGACCGGTTCAGGGTGCGCAGGCTTTCATGGGCTTCGGCCAGCTCCCGGCGGGATTCCTCCAGCAGCCTGGCCCTGGCGTGCAGCTCCCGGACCCGGTTCAGGGAAAAGAGCACCAGGCAGATCAGCACGGCGGGCAGGGCCAGGGCCAGCTCGTCCAGCTCCCAGCTCTCATGCGTCCGGCTCCACACCTGGAACGCCTCGTAGGCGTCCAGGTGTATGAACAGCCAGGTGACCAGCACGAACACCAGCGCATAGACGCCCATTTCCCCGATATGCCTTTTGTTGAACATGGCATCCTGCTTAGCACAGTACGAAATAAAGCGACAGATGGGTATAATCGCCATGTTGCCGCCCCCGAACCCCGCCCCGCCGGGTCGGCACGGCCCGCATACAATCCTGGATTCCCGGCCCGTTCCCTGTTAAAACCAAGCCGCAAAGACACCCATGGAGGACACATGCGCACCCGATTGCTTGCCCTGACTCTCGCCCTGTTGCTGGCCGCTTCCCTGGCCGCCTGCTCCGCCAAGGACGAGGCCGCCCAACAGCCCGTTCCGGACGAGGCCGCCGCGTCCCAGGAGCCCCCTGCCGCCGACGCCGCGAAAACCCCCGCGTCCACGCACACCATCAAGGAAGAGATTCCGACCGGGCCCGTGGGCAAGGTGCAGCTGAAGGATGGCAGCACCATCCAGATCGAAGCCCTGGAAAAGCTGGGCGGCGACTACTGGATTTACGTCTCCGGCAAACTCAACGGCCGCTCCTCCACGGTCGTCAGCCTGACCCGCTTCCGCGACCTGATGAACTGGCGTTCGATCTCCTTCAAGGACCCGCACACCTTCACCCTCACCACCAGCCACGGCAAGGAGTGGGTCTTCGAGGACGCCAACCTCTACCTGGGCGACGGCAAGTCCGACAACTACGCCTTCTACGTCCTCAACGACCGCTACGACCCGGTCCTGACCCGGGTGCCAAAGGGCGAAGTGGTCAACATCGCCTTCGGCACCAAGTAGCCCCGTCCGCTCCGGGCCAGAGCCCGGCGCGCGCCCTGGCGACAGTGGGTAAAATCGCCTTCCCTTCTTGACGTCTAGAGGTTTTCTAGATAAAAGACCGGTAAGTTCCGTTCCTTGATTTCCCTTGTTTTACAAGGGTGACGATTGGTGACGATTATCGCATAGGGAGGAAAGGTGATCCGACTCGCGTTTGGCTCCGTACCCCGGAAAGTGGTTGTCAGACTTGGCAAAACGAACACGCCCACCCCTACCCGAAACGCACGCCCGAGGACGGTTTCCTGCATCTGGGAGACCCGGTTCCGCAACAGGCCCCGGCGGCTCGCCCTGGCCACCCGGAACACCCCTCCCAAAACTCCGAGGATGAACAGCTATCATGGCAGATACCTATACGCATAAGGATTTGGCCGGCCTCTGCGGCGTCTCCGAAACCACCATCAAGAGCTACCGCCGCAAGTTCCCCGGCTTCATCCCGGTGCTGACGCGGGGCAAGCCCATCCGCTTCAAGCCCGAGGCGGGCGAGGTCTGCCTGAAGATCCGGGACTGCTTCGCCAAGGGGCTGTCCGTGAACGAAACCCACAAGGTCTTAAAGGAGCACTTCAAGGAAGAGCCGTCCGCCCGGCAGCGGTGCGCCCCGGCCCAGCCCGCCGGCGCCGACGCCCAGCCCGCTCCCGCCACGGCCGGAGTCTCCCAGGAGTATCTCGAAAAATTCTTCACCACCGCAGGGCAGATGATGCAGGGCATGGCCGGACTGGCCACGGCCCAGGCCAAGGCCGAGCAGCGGCTGCGCAAGATCGAATCCGCCCTGGAGAAGCTGCTCGAGGTCGAGACCGAGAACAAGGCCCTGTTCGCCCGGCTCCTGGACCGCCCCGCCGCGGCCGCCGGAAAAGGCGGAACGCCCGAACCGGAGTCCCGGCCCGAGCCCGAACCCGTGGCCGATCCCAAGCCGGAACCCCAGGCGTCCCCGGAGCCCAGGCCCGAACCGCGCGTGCGGGCCCGCCGGATCGTCAATGTGCGCGGCCCGGAAGGCGAGGTGGCCTCCTACTCCCTGGAGCGGGACACGCCACCCACCATGGAACGCCCCTCGGACGACTTTCTGAACACGCCCATCGTCATCCGCAACGACCAGGGCGAATTCCTCGGCGTGCCCGGCAGGCTGCCCCTGGCCGGATTCGTGTCCATCCTGATCGACGGGGCCGACGAGATCGCCGCCCGCTGGGCCCGTGAGGGCGACGCCTGGGTCTTCATCATGGCCGCGCCCGACGGCGACAGCCACGCCCTGCACTTCATTTCCACCACCACCCCGCGCGGCAACCTCGTGGTCCTGCTCGAAAAGCTCGACATCAACGGCTCGCCCACCTCGCCCCAGTTCCTCCAGGAATTCTTCCGCCAGGTGAAGGACAAGGCGTAACCCCCCCAGCCCGCCCCGGAACAAAAAGGCCCCCGCTCTCGCGGGGGCCTTTTAGATTCGTCCGGTCCGGAACTACTCGGTCATGTGCAGGTACTGCGTCTTGAGCGCGGCCATCTCGCCCTTGAGGATCATCTGGTCCATCATGAAGTCGACCGTGTCCTGCAGACGCTCGGCCAAGGCGGGCATGAGGTAGCCCAGCTCGGCGCGGGTGAACGGGTTCCCGGCCAGCGGGGCAGCCAGCTTGGGATCGGTGGCCGCGTAGTACAGGGCCTCCACGCTGTCGGTGATCATCACGTCCACCTTCTTGTCGGCCACGGTCGGGGGAATGGCCAAGTTGGACTCGAACATGACCACCTCGGCGTTCTTGATGTTGGCCTTGACGAACTTCTCGTTGGTGCCGCCGGGGTTCACGCCGATCTTCACGCCCTTCTGGTCCACGTCGGCCAGGGAGGCGAAGCGGGCCGCGTTGTCCCTGTGGACCAGGATGGTCTTGCCGAACATGACGTAGCCCTGGGAGAAGCGCGCCTCCTTCTGGCGGGCGATGGTCCGGGTGATGCCGCTCATGCCGATGTCGTACTTGTCGGCCGCAAGGTCGGCCATCAGGGTCTTCCAGGTGGTCTTGACCAGGTCGAGCTTCAGGCCGAGCTGGTCGGCGAAGCTCTGGGCCACGGCGATGTCGAAGCCCTCGTAGGAGCCCTGGTTGTCGAAGGAAAAGGGCTTGTAGTCCCCGGTGGTGCCCACCCGGAACGTGCCGCTGGCCACGATCTCGTCGAAGCTGCGGGCCTGGCCGTCGGTAACGGATACAACGATCATGAAACACACCAGCAAAGCGCAATACAGTTTGGACATGGGAACACTCTCCTCAATTGATGGGATGCGGGCCATATGTGTAATCGCCGCGCCCACCGCGCGGAGAACGGACGGCGACGCATACGGCCTTTTACAACAACGGAAACCGGCTGGCAAAAGGAACCGCGCTCCCGGCCGGAACGTCCCGCCTTGCCGCAATGGACTTCGCTGAAACGGATGTGTATTCGTGATCTGGAACGCTGCAACGATCCGGGGGAACACGTGATCCATTTCAAGGACGGCGGCTACGGGCTGGAAGGAGTGTGGACGGACCCTGCGGGGCCCGCGTTCCGGTTCGGGGCAGGGCTGTACGAGACCATCTATTACAACGGCCGTGAGCTGTGCCATCTGGGCCGCCATCTGGACCGGCTGCTGCACGGGCTGCGGTCATACGGGCTGGCCTACACCACGGTGGATTTCCCGGAGGTGGCGGGCCAGATCCTGAACCGCAACGGGCTGGAGGGGAGCTCCGCCCGGGTGGACATCGTCTATCCATTGGAAGACCGGGTCGCCTCGCCGGTGGTTCTGGCCGAGCCTTACGAGCCCAAGCCGTACAAGGCGTTCCGGCTGTGCCTGTGCGAGGACCGGCACGTCTCGGCCCTGAGCGGGCACAAGACCACCAACGGGATGTTCGCCTTTCTGGCCCGGCGGCGGGCCGCCGCCTGCGGGTTCGACGACGCGGCCCTGTTCGACCTGGACGACAACGTCCTGGAGGGGACCACCGGGGCGCTGGTCTTCGAAAAGCACGGCCAGTTCGTGTGCGTGGACTCGCCCTACTGCCTGCCGTCCATCGCCCTGGACCTGGCCAAAACCGTCCTGGACATCCTGCCGGTGCGGCTGCCCCTGGAGGACCTCCCGTCGTTCCGGCACGCCTACCTGCTCAACTCGCTGATCGGCATGCGCCCGGTGGTGGCCATCGGCGAGACCGCCTTCGTGCCCGACGACAACGCCTGCGACAAGGTCTCCCCCCTGGTCCTGGGGGCTTCCGGCTAGCCATTGCGCTCTTTTTGTCCTAATAGAGTATGCACTGGACCAGCCCCGGCAGGGGGCGTTCCGGCATCTGTTTTTTTTGCTTGCATTTTAAAATAGGAATCATTACTACTTTTGTCACGGCACACAATCGGCCTGCGAGCCGACAAATACCAACATACAGGAGAAGACCAATGAGCAAGACCATGGAGAATCTGAAAGCCGCTTTCGCCGGCGAGTCCCAGGCCAACCGCAAGTACCTCGCCTATGCCGAAAAGGCCGATGCCGAGGGCAAGCCGGGCGTGGCCAAGCTGTTCCGCGCCGCTGCGGCCGCCGAGACCATTCACGCCCACGCCCACCTGCGCCTGATGAAGGGCATCGGCACCACCGAGGAGAACCTGAAGGACGCCATCGAGGGCGAGACCTACGAGTTCAACTCCATGTATCCCGGCATGATGAAGGACGCCGAGGCCGAGGGCGAGAACGCCATCCTGCGCTATTTCGGATTCGCCAACGAGGCCGAGAAGATCCACGCCGAGCTGTACTCCGAGGCCCTGGCCGACCCGGACAAGTTCGCCGACGCCGAATTCTACATCTGCTCCGTGTGCGGCCACACCATGGACGGCGAGCCCACGGACAAGTGTCCCATCTGCGGTGCGGCCGTCAAGGCCT
This sequence comes from Pseudodesulfovibrio karagichevae, assembly GCF_041414475.1. Classification (NCBI taxonomy): domain Bacteria; kingdom Pseudomonadati; phylum Thermodesulfobacteriota; class Desulfovibrionia; order Desulfovibrionales; family Desulfovibrionaceae; genus Pseudodesulfovibrio; species Pseudodesulfovibrio karagichevae. The sequence continues at coordinate 1,827 of NZ_JBGLYH010000050.1, read as the reverse complement.
ACAGGAAAGTGGAAGCCTAGTCTTTCGCCGACCGGACATCTCTGCGCCGCCCCGTTCCCGCCGGAACGGGGCGGCTTTCCTTTTCCACGCCTGTACAAACGGCATGGAGACAGGTACATAACCAGTCATGATGGTCAATGTGGAACGACTGTCCTACAACTTCGGGTCCTACTGGGCCCTCAAGGACATCTCCTTCACCCTGGGAAAGGGCGAGTTTCTTTTTCTCACGGGCCACTCGGGCGCGGGCAAGACCACGCTCCTGCGTCTGCTCTACGGCGCCCTGCCCGTCAACCGGGGCCGCGCCTCGGTGGCCGGGTTCCAGCTCAACAACCTGAAAAAACGCGACATCCCCAGACTGCGGCGCAAGGTCGGCGTGGTCTTCCAGGACTTCAAGATCCTGCCCGAACGCACGGTCTTCGACAACGTGGCCATGGCGCTCGAGGTGCGCGGCATGCCCCGCACCCACCTGGAGCGCCGCGTGCGGGCGATCATCCGGGCGCTCGGCCTGGAGACCAAGAGCTACTCCCTGTGCGAGCGCCTGTCAGGCGGCGAGCAGCAGCGCGTGGCCATCGCCCGGTCCATGGTCGCCAACCCCGAGCTCATCCTGGCCGACGAGCCCACCGGCAACCTGGATGTGGACCTGACCCTGCACCTCATGGAAATTTTCAAGCAGTTCCACACCTACGGCACCTCGGTCATCATGGCCACCCACTCCACCGAGGTCCTGCAGTGCGTGCCGGGCGCGCGCATCCTCCACCTGGAGGACGGGCGCATCGAGGAGAACGGCGGCTCCGGCGACAAGTTCGACCCCGAAAACGGCGACGAAACCGGGGACGAGGCCGAATTCGGCGAGGTGGGGCTGTGATCGGACCGTTCCTGCGCCTGACCCTGCGCGGCGTGGCCGACCTGCGCCTGCACCCGTTCGCCCAGCTGCTCACCCTGCTCGCCGTAGGCATGGTCACCCTGCTCACCGGGCTGATCCTGCTCGGCCTGCACAACGTCAACCTGGAGCTGCTCAAGTCCAGGGGCAAGGTGGAGTTCCAGATCTACTGGAAGGCCGGGACCGGCGACGCCCAGGTGGAAAAGGACTGGCAGGCCGTCCGGGCCATGGACCACCTGGACTCCTTCAAGACCTTCACTCCCAGGACCGCCCTGACCGAACTGGCCACCACCCTGGGCGAAACCGGCGACTTCGCCTGGCTGGCCGACAACAACCCCCTGCCCTACTCCGGCCTGGCCTCCTTTGCCGTGCCGCCCGAAGCGCAGCGCGAGGGCTGGGCCGCCGACCTGCTCACGCGGCTGAAGTCCCTGCCCGGCGTGGACAAGGTCAACTACACCCCGTTCCAGGCCGACCTGGCCCAGGGCTGGCGCACCCTGACCGGCATGGTCGTCTGGCCGGTCCTCGGCTTCCTGGCCCTGGTCGTCTCCCTGGTGGTCCACAACACCATCAAGCTCTCCCTGCTCACGCGCATGGACGAGGTCGAAATCCTCTCCCTGGTGGGCGCCAGCCCGACGTACATCCGCTGGCCACTGCTCGTCGGCGGCCTGGTCCAGGGCATCCTCGGCGCGGGGCTCGGCGTCGGCCTGCTGGCCGCGACCCACTCGGCCATCGCCGACGTCCTGAATTTCCCGCCCTTCCTCATCCATCTGCAATTCCTGCCCTTCGGCCAGGTCCTGGCCCTCGGCGGGGCCGTCACCCTGGTCTCCATCCTGTCCAGCTGGGTGGCCATAAAGTAGCACCGCCTCCGGCGGCCAGGGGGGAAGGGGAGAGAGGGAACCCTTTGAAAAGGGGTTCCCTCTCTCCCCTTCCCCCCTGGACCCCCCATC